>NZ_JBBNLU010000003.1:0-229300 GCF_040092335.1 Collinsella sp. CLA-ER-H8
AGCGAGAAGTACATCTCGATGCTGGAGAGGGGCCAAAGGGAGCTCAAGCCCATAAGGAGGGCCTACGAGGCGTGGGTCGAGGCCGGACTTCCGCTCGATTGGGACAGGCAAGCCTTCGAGGCCGAGCGCAAAATGGATTCTAAAAAACACCTTGCCAAATAGGAGCGTCAGACCAGAAGTGCCCCCGTTCGTAGCTCCGAAGGAGCAGAACGGGGGCACTTCATTGGTCGAGGACGTTTTCAAAACCAAGCCCGGCCCCGGCCGGACAGCCCACGAACGCTACAAGTTCTTGACACCCATCGCGCGCATGGCGTTCAGGATGGCGATGATCGCCACGCCTACGTCGCCGAACACGGCAAGCCACATGTTGGCGATGCCCAGTGCCGCAAGCACCAGAATCAGCAACTTAATGCCCAGCGCAAAGATGATGTTCTGCCAAACAATCGACATGGTCTTGCGCGCCACGCGGATCGCGCGGGAGATGTTGGACGGTTTGTCGTCCATGAGCACCACGTCGGCGGCCTCAATCGCGGCGTCGGAACCCATAGCGCCCATGGCAATGCCAACGTCTGCGCGGGTGAGCACGGGCGCATCGTTGATGCCGTCGCCGACAAAGGCGAGCTTGCCCTTGCCCGATTCGGCTGCCAGCAGCGCTTCAACACGCTCGACCTTGTCGCCCGGCAGCAGCTGCGCGTGGAACTCGTCGAGCCCCAGCCGCTTGGCCACCGCAGCAGCCACTTCCTCGCGGTCGCCCGTGAGCATGACGGTGCGCTTGACACCGGCGGCGTGCAGGTCGCGAATCGTTTGCTCAGCATCGGCCTTGACGGTGTCTGCAATCACGATGTGGCCGGCGTACACGCCGTCAACGAGCACATGCAGAATCGTTCCGACGACCTCGCAATCGGGCGCTTCGACTCCGGCCGCGGCGAGCATCTTTGCGTTGCCAACGACGACGTGCTTGCCGTCGATGGTTGCCGTCACGCCGTGGCCCGCGTCGTTGGCGGAGTTGCTAACGCGCTTGGGGTCGACCTCGCCTTGGTAGGCGACACGTACGGACTGCGCGATGGGGTGATCGGAGAACGACTCAGCAAGGGCTGCGACTTCGAGCAACGACTGCTCGGTATAGCCGGCCTCGGGGTGTACCGCGACCACCGAGAACGTGCCGTTGGTGAGGGTGCCCGTCTTGTCAAAGACGACGGTGTCCACGTCGGCGAGCGTCTCGAGGTAGTTAGAACCCTTGATGAGAACGCCCAGCTTGGACGCGCCGCCGATGCCGCCAAAGAAGCTCAGCGGCACGCTGATCACGAGCGCGCACGGGCAGCTGACGACCAGGAAGGTCAGGCCGCGCAGGATCCAGTCGGACCAGGCGCCGGTGACCAAGCCGCCGCCGAGCGCGAGTACCGCGGCAGCGCCGGTGACGGCGGGCGTGTAGATGCGGGCAAAGCGCGTGATGAAGTTCTCGGTGCGCGCCTTCTTTTCGCTGGCGTTTTCTACGAGCTCCAGAACGCGCGCGACGGTGGACTCGCCAAAGGGCTTGGTGGTGCGCACGTGGATGAGCCCCGTCATGTTGATGCAGCCGCTGATGATATCGTCTCCGGTTTTGGCCGGGCGGGGGACCGACTCACCGGTAAGGGCGGCGGTGTCGAGCTGGGTTTCGCCTTCGACGATGACGCCGTCGATGGGCACGCGCTCGCCGGGCTTGACCACGATCACGGTGCCGACGGCGATGTCATCGGGGAAGACCTGTTCGAGTGTGCCGTCGGGTTGCTCGACGTTAGCGTAGTCGGGCGCGATGTCCATCATGGCGCTGATTGACTTGCGGCTCTTGCCCACGGCGTATGCCTGGAACAGCTCGCCGACCTGGTAGAACAGCATGACGGCGGCGCCTTCGGCCATGTGCGGGTCGGTATCGGGGAAGAGCACCATGGCAAACGCGCCGATGGTCGCGACTGCCATAAGGAAGCTCTCATCGAAGGCCTTGCCGCGGCGGATGTTATTGAATGCCTTTTGCAGCACGTCGTAGCCGGCAATCAAAAACGGTATGAGGAACAGCATAAAGCTGGCGTAGATGTCGCCCGGGGTACCGAATGCGGCGGTGAGGGTGCCGAACTCATCGAGGGCGTACACCACGGCAAAAATGCCCAGCGCTACCAGGATGCGGTTGCGCTTATGCTCGAGTGACTCTTTCTTCTTGCGCTTCTTCTTTTTCTTCTTGGGGTCGGCGGTGGCCATGACTCGTATCCTCCCATTTGAATGTATGAACACTCGCTCATATAATTTCGCGAGCAAAGGGCGCGGCAAGCGCGGCCTTGCGGGTTGGCGCAAACCTGGGCTAGAGAATTATCTCGCAGTCCGGCTCGGCGTCGGCCGTAAACTCTACAACGCGGTTGAGCACCTCGTCGAACTCGGCGTCATCGGCCTCGAGCGTCAACTTCTGGGTCATAAAGTTGACGGACACGGATTTGACGCCCTCGAGCTTGGCCAGCTCGTCCTGAAGCTCGCGCGCACAGTTGGCGCAGTCGATCTCGTCGAGTTTAAACTGCTTTTTCATGGTGGGTTCCTTTCTCTGTATTTGCGGCTTGGGTGCAGGCCGCGCTGGTACCGTGGTTGGTCGCTATTCGCAGATGTGGCTCATGCCCTGGTTGAGCATGGTGTAGACGTGGTCGTCGGCGAGCGAGTAGAGGATATTGCGCCCGTCGCGCCGGAATTTAACCAGGTGCGACTGCTTGAGTGTGCGCAGCTGGTGCGACACCGCGGACTGCGAGGTTTCGGTCGCTTCGGCGATGTCTGCCACGCAGAGCTCGCGGCCCATGAGGGCATAGAGGATCTTGATGCGCGTGGTGTCGCTGAAGACCTTGAACAGGTCGGCGAGGTCGTAGAGAAGCTCCTCGTCGGGAAGGTCCTCGGGCGAGCAGGTGGTCGGGATCGCGGGTTCGGTGGCCTCGATGTCGAGTTTCGTTTCATCAACGCGGATGCTCATTGCAATATCCTTTCATATGAACATGCGCTCATATAATTTACTTTCGATTATATGAGTGCATGTTCATATGTCAATGACGTTCAGGTAATTCGTTGTACAAAATGATGGGGAATAGTGGACGAGATCCCGGACTGAGCGTTTTTTGATAGTCGATGCCAAGGTGGGCACCCTCGTGCCGTGCAAAAAATGGAGTATTCTGCAACTATAGGGGGTCCGCTAATTTATTGCAGGTCATATAATGCAGTTCAAGAGTTATCTTAGGGTGTTAATCCGATGAGTTCTTCCTCAAATGTTGCCTAACGCTCTCACGCAAGAGCGTTTCGCTTCACATTTGGATCCACTCGAGGGTGATAGACACCCGACCCTGCTGAATACTCGCAATTTTGCACGTCGCTAGGGTACCCACCTTGTTAGCCGGCCTAGTCTCCGGCCCCGAAGACCCTGCCCTCGGGCGCGAGGCTGCCTGTTTGGGCAAATGATGGGCTGTCGGATTCGACAGTCTGCATGTCATCGATTGCCGGAACTTCATTAATTGTCGGGTCATCCAGCGTGATGCCTTCGAGCGTTGCTTTTTCAAGGTCGATTCGTTGACGCTCTTCGGAATCCTGGCGAAGCTGCTTCTGAATTCGCTTTTTCTCTTCTATAAACCTTCTGAGCACAAACTGTCTCAGGTCCTCTTGCATGATTTGAAAGTCTTTTGGCAGACGCGAGGGGCGTACGCCCTCTTTCCGCTGGATTGCTTCCATGACCCTAACAAAAGAGCTGGCATGCATAAAGGAATAACGGCTGACGGTGATGATTCCGTACCCCATGGACGCAAGTGCATTCTTGCGCTCCTCATCGATGGCGCGGTCTTCTTCCGCGTCATGATAAAAACCGTTGTATTCAATGTCTGTGCGAGATTTCTTTAGATACGCATCCATAAAGAACTTTTTGCGTCTCGTGAGATTCTTTGCGGCAGTGGTGACCTGCACCTCGTAATCGGTCTCAATTCCCTTAATACCAAGCCCTCCTTCGCTTTTGGGCAGCGTTAGCATCATGACAAATGCCGTTTCCATGGGAGACCGGCATCCGTCGCGCACACATTGGATCGCCTTTCGGGCAAGGGCCAGACCGTCGCATCTGGTAATGGAATTAAAGAACTGCTTTAACCTCTCGGTCGAGGTGAGCGCGAAACGCTCGGTATAGGAGGTGGAAGAGTCGGTTCCAAGGGAATAAGCGCCGCACAGTTCAAAGTAGTACTCCACTAGTTCGCGAAAAGAAAGATAGGTGGCGGCCTGAAGTGCGCAAAGCTCAACGCCAACAATGAAGATGCCATCTTTGAGCTCTATAAAGCGTGAGTTCGAGAATCGTTTTGAAGAAACGTGGCATTGACAGTTCATTGCATGGCGCGCATTCCTGCGATCAAACACCATCACCTCGAGGGAATCATTCGCGTCGAGGGAAACATCATGTTTGGTGAGCCATTCTGCGGCTGCGTCAAGGAGCGTTCCGGTGGGACATGATCCGTAAATCGCGGCAGGGTTACAGGACTCGATGCCTTTCGCAGACACTGAATGCGCGGCCTGGTAGACCGCTTTTGCAGTGGTATGTGACAATACGATACTCATGGTATATATCGTGTCAGCTAATGCCGTGTTGACGGCGCTGAGTGGAAAAGCCGTTTTAGAGGTCTAACCAAATGCTGTCCAAAAGCTTGACGCAATTATGGGTTGGTATGCCATAAATAAACGTTTTCGCAGCTCGGCTATAGCATAGAAATACTCAATTGCTGCACATTTGATATCGATGCATCACCATCCGACAACGAATTGCGTGTCGGGAATTGGCTGAAATCGTTCGCAATGAGTGTTCAGAATTTGTGATGGCAAATCTATCTGTGGAACGTAGGGCGGCCCCACTGCGGGGTTTCCCGCTGCGAGACCGCTCGTGATCTACGCCGGGGTTTGTCGCAGGCGTTTCTACTTGGCGAATAGGTTCTTGAGGTTGAACTCGGCCTGAACCGTGCGGAGCATGAGGTCGGTGTCGTCGAGGCCCAGGTGCTGCTCGTTGGCGTCGGCGGCGAGGGTGCCACGGCGGCGCGCCCAGTTCTCGAGCGCGGCGGGCGCGGACTCGCGGGGGAGCGAGCGGACGTCGGCATCCAGGCTGCGGCAGATCTGGCGCGAGTCGATGACGATGATCTTGCCGGCGCGGCGTGCCTCGGCGTAACCGTCCAGGTGGATCTTGAACCAACTGTCTTCGAACGCGGCGTTATGCGCCATGTACGGGTACTTCTTCATAAGTTTGAGCAGCTGCTTTTGCAGCTCTTTGTTCTCGCGGAAGGGCGTTTTGCCGTCGATGTCGTCCCAGGTGATGTGGTGGATATTCGACAGCGGCACATCCTCGCCGCGGTAGATATCGGGCAGGCCGCAGTAGTGTGCCTCGGCGTCGTGCGGGACGGCGTCGCTGGTGAGCTCCATGATCTCCCAGCCCACGTTGATGATGTAGCCGCGCTCGGGTGCACGGCCGGTGGTCTCGATGTCGATGCCGAGCACGGTGCCTTGGATGGGCTTGCGCGCGTAGGCGACGCCGAGCGCGTCGCGGTCGCCGCGGATTTCGCGCATGACGGACGCGGCGGTGCGCTTTTGCATCTTGCCGATGGCGGCGCAGGTGTCGGCATCGGACAGGCCGCGCGAAAGCGTCGCGGGCGTCACGTTGCGCAGGCGTGCCTCGCCAATCTGGTCGCACAGGTCGCGGTTGCGGTCGGCCAGGTCGCGCACGGTGGCAAAGTCGAAGCCGGGGTCGCCCTCGGCGGTAAAGTACTCGGTCTCGAGCACCTTAAGGGCCTCTTCGCCCTTCTGGCGCTCGGACTCCATGGCGCCGTGATCGCCATAGATAAACATGGGGATAAACGGCTGGCGCTCGTATTCGAGTGCTTGCGAAACGTTCATAGACTGCTCCTTGGACGGGCCGCGTCGCGCGGTTCGGTGGCATTGAGTTATGGCGAGATGATAGTTTACCATGGGCAACTATTGGCACCACGTCTAGGTCAACTACAATACCCTAGTTGACCGCTAGGACTTTTACAATGCTGCCGAAAGACACGAAAGGTTCCATCCTTCATGGATTTGCTGATTGGTATTTTGCTCGACGCTGGCAGGGACACGCTGTCGCTGGTGCCGTTTTTGTTGGTGACGTATCTGGCCCTCGAGACCCTGGAGCACGTTGCGGGCGACCGCGTTAACGGCGCCATCAAGCGCGCCGGTGCCGCGGGCCCCGTGGTTGGCTCGTTGCTGGGCATGGTGCCGCAGTGCGGCTTTTCGGCAATGGCGGCCACGCTGTACGCCGGTCGCGTCGTGACCTTGGGCACGTTGGTGGCGGTGTTCCTTTCGACCTCCGATGAGATGCTGCCGCTGTTGCTCGCAGAGCAGGTGCCCGTGCAGACTATGGCGATGCTTTTGGCTTCGAAGGCACTGATCGCGCTGGTCACGGGTTTTATCGTGGACGCCGCCATTCGCGGCCTGCGTCGTAACGCTCGCGCACATGCGGCGATTCGCCGTACCGTGCTGGGGACCGCTGCTAATCCGGCTCATGTGAACTGCGCGCACGACGACCACACTGGCGGTGACATCATCGACGAGGTGGCCGAGGCGGGCGTGAGCGCCGATCACATCCATGAGCTGTGCGAGCGCGACCATTGCGGTTGCGATGAAGACGAGGACGAGCACGAACACGGACATGGCCACGATCACGGTCATGAGGACGAGCATGAACACCATGATGGCCACGGTCACTCCCACTCTCACGAGGGCGCGCCCCTCCTGTCGATTATTCGCAGCGCCATCTCGCACACTGTGCAGGTTTCGGTTTTTATTTTCCTGGTGACGCTGGTCCTGGTCGCCGTGCTCGAGACCTTCGGCGAGTCCGCGATCGAGCAGTTCCTGCGTGGCAACGAGACGCTCGCCGTCCTGGGCTCGGCACTCGTCGGCCTGATCCCCAACTGCTCGGCCAGCGTCGTCATCACGCAACTGTACCTGGAAGGCGCGCTGCAGCTGGCCCCGATGCTCGCCGGCACGCTCATCTCTGCCGGTGTGGGCTACCTGGTGCTGTTCCGCACCAACCGCAGCGCCCGCGAAAACGTCCTGTTCCTGATCATGATGTACGTCATCGGTGCCGGCTGGGGCCTCATCCTATCCGCCTTCGGCCTCTAAGTGGGCCTAACAAAACGGGTTTCAAAATAGCCATGCTCGGCGCCTGCACAATGCGGCGACGCATGGCATTTTGAAACCCGTTTTTTGTTGAGCCATGGATTTTGAGCGCTCACACCGCCCAAAGCAAAAAGCAGATTTCCGGACATGTCCCAAAAATCTACCTTGGTTAGCGCAGCAGCTCGGTGAGGTTGCGTTTAAAGCGAGCGCGATCTTCGCTGGTGAAGGCTGCCGGCCCGCGGGTGCGACCGCCAGCGCGACGCACCTTCTTTTCCTCGTGGCGAATAAACAACTGCATGTCGATGGTCGCTTTGTCGTAGACGCGCCCGCGCACACCGATGGCGGCGGCATCGCGCCCGAGCACCATGCTCGCCAAGCCAATGTCCTGCGTCACGACCACGTCGCCCGCCTGCAGGCGTTCGACAATGGCAAAGTCGGCGCTGTCGGCGCCCACACTCACGTCGAGCGTCGTGACCCAAAAGCCGCGTCGCGCGTGCTCGGCATCGCGCGGGTCGTCGCGGCGAATGTGCCGTTCCAGGTTTTGCGTGCTGTTGCCGGCGATAACAACGGCGACGCCCGCCCGCCGCGCGCAGTCAATCGACTCGCGCGTGACCGGGCAGGCGTCGGCATCAATAAAGAGCGTTCGCGGCATCTAGTGCGCCAGTTTGCCAAATTGAATAGCGCGAACAATCAGCGTAACGCCAAACACCAGCAGCGCGGCGCCGCTAAAGATGACGAGCATCTTGGCCGACCATAGCGGATAGATAAACACGAACATGCCGGCGATGATGGAGAGTGCACCGCTCAGGATAGCGAGGGCGCGGTTGGACGAAAGCTCGGACTCCAGAATGGACATGACTCCTTCGACAATCCAGCCAAAGCCGGCCACGATAACCACCATCGTGGTGAGCGTCGCGGTCGAGAAGGCCTGGTTGCGCAGGATTATGACACCGCCCAAGATAATGAGTAGGTTGGAGATGATGCTCGTCACGCGCCAGCCGGTGGGCAGCAGCGGCTCAAAAATGGCAGTGAACAGCCTGATGGCAGCAGTGATTACAAAGTAAAAACCCAGGACAGTCGTCAAAAAGACGAGGGACTTGGCGGGTGCAAAAAGCAGCGCGATACCAGCAATGAGCGCTAAGACGCCCGTGATGGCGTAGATCCAGCGTACGGCCTTGACGGCTTTGCCCGCCATGCTTTTCTCGTCAAATCCAAACTGGCTCGATTTTTGGTCATCGTTCTTAAAGATGCCCATAATGTCTCCTTTCCGTGTGGTGCACGTCGCGTTCATTGCTCTCCGTGCGGCGTACGCCAAAAGTGCTGCAACAAGTATCGCCCAAGGGCGCCGATGCATGGGGCGGGAAGGACGAATTGCCGCCCCACATTCCCGAATTGTTACTTTTGTTCCCGCTCCAGTGAGGATTAATCAACAATTGTAGAACATTACGCCGCTGTATGTAATTGCCTAGGTTTTAGGTTAGATTCTCCTAAGAACAATTGCCCGAAATTGGGGGTCCCTATGAACGAAACAGTTCCCGCGGCGCCGGTAAGCGCTGAGTCGATGGCAAAGCAGGGTTGCGAAAAGCTCGGCTTGGACGCGTTTGATGCGTTGGTTCGCCGCGCCCGCACGTGCCGCCGCTTTGACGAGTCCATGCGCGTGCCGCGCGAGTTTTTGCTCGAGCTGGCGGAACTTGCGCACCTGGCTCCCTGTGGTGCCAATGCTCAGCGTCTGCGTTTTCATGTGGTAAGCGGTGCAGAGGACTGCGCGCGTGTATTTGACGAGCTCGCATGGGCCGGCGCACTTAAGGACTGGCCGGGTCCTGCCGAGGGTGAGCGCCCGACCGGCTACATCGCGATTCTTGCTGAGCGCGCCGTTCCGGGCAAGCCCGCCGCTCCCATTACCGATGTCGACACGGGCATTGCCGCGCAGACGATGATGCTCGCCGCCCGCAGCGCCACGCCCGAGGTGGCAGCCTGCATGTTCAAGGCCTTTACGCCCCACGCGATCGATGCCATGGGGCTCGATAACGACAAATATGAGCTCAAGCTGATCATGGCGTTTGGCGTTCCGGCCGAGACACAGGTGATCGATGCGATCGATTCCAACCCCGACGGCTCCATCAATTATTGGCGCGACGAGGCGCGGGTGCACCACGTACCCAAGCGTCCGCTTGCCGACGTGCTGCTGTAGTTGTGCGTCGTTGCGGCGCAATCCGGCGGCAAAATCACCACAAAGACTCCTGTCCCCTTTGTGGTGGTACGAGGGGAGGGTGTGTGGCAGATCTGTATTTGGTGCGGCATGGGCAGACTGAGCTCAATGTGCAGAGCATTTTGCAGGGCTGGCACGATTCGCCGCTTACGGCGCGCGGGCGCGAGCAGGCGCTGACGGCGCGTACGGCGTTTGCGGCGCGTGGCGTGGCCTTTGATCATGTGTATTCCTCGCCGTTGGGCCGGGCGCGGCATACGGCCGAGCTTATCGTTGGCGAGGGCCGTTCCATTGAGCTGGTCGATGACCTGCGTGAGTGGCATTTTGGTTCGCTGGAGGGCACATCAAATCGCGAGATGCCGCCGCAGCCCTGGGGCGATTATCCGGTGGCCTTTGGCGGCGAGTCGGAAGTGCAGCTTCAGTCGCGCATGGTCGCGGCGCTGTCCCGCATCATGGCCAGGCCGCAACACGACTGCGTGCTGGCGGTTTCCCACGGCTCAGCCTGCCAGGAGTTTCTTGAGTATGTGACTGGCGAGGGAGAGCTACCCGACAACGGTGCCGTGCTTCATTTTGGCTATTGCGACGGGGCGTTTTCGCTCTTGTGTTGGTAACGAACGAAAGGACCCCTATGAATAAAGACCTGTATCTGGTTCGTCATGGGCAGACAATATTCAACCTTAAGCGCATCATTCAGGGTTGGAGTGACTCGCCGCTCACGCAGCTGGGCTGCGATCAGGCGGCGCGCGCCGGTATGTTTTTGCGCGCACGCGGCATTGAGCCCGATCATGCTTACACCTCCACACTTCATCGCACCGAGCAGACTATCGCCAACTTGTGGCCGGGCTTGGCGTACGAGCGCCTGGACGGCCTGCGCGAGTGGTTCTTTGGCGACTTTGAGGCCGAGCGCGTGGTGCTCATGCCCGAGCGCCCGTGCCGCGACTTCTATTGCCAGTTTGGCGGCGAGGGCCAGATGCAAGTGCGCGAGCGCATGGTGGCGACGCTGACCGAGCTTATGCAGCGTCCGGACCATATGTGCGTGCTCGCGGTAAGCCATGGCTCGGCCATCAAGGAGTTCATGGACCACGTGAAGGGTGCGGCGGCTGACGAGCGCGATCGCGTGCCGGGCAACTGCTCGGTGCTGCATTTCGTGTTTAACGACGAGGCCGGCACGTTTGAGCTGATTGAGATTTTTACGCAGGAGGATTACGCGCGCGAGCTGGGGCTTGAACCGCTTGTGGCTACTGCAGGTCCGCAGCGCGGATAACGCGAGCGCGGCGGCACGGGTCGCCGGCATAACTTCTCGACGCAAAAGGGGCGGAGATGCATGTACCTGCTGCATCTCCGCCCCCTGTTTGTTGAGCTGCCGATTTTTGTGCTGGACGGTCTGGTCTTGCTAGAACCGCGCGACCTGGTGCGTGAGCAGACCCGTCGGAACCTGCGGCACGCCGCCGCTGACCTGCGCGGCGGGGAAGAGTACAGCTACGGCAAAGTTGAACGGCTCTTTGCCCGTGTAGGTGCCGGCGGCACGGGCATCGTCGGTCAGGAGCTGTGATGCCCCGACCAGCGCGGCAGCGTAGGTAGGGTCGTCGACCAGTGCTGGCTCCGGTGCTTGGTCGAGCATAGCGCGGGTGGCCCCGACGGCGTCCTCGCGCTTGACCTCCCACGCGCGGTGCGTAATGCCCGCGGGGTCGGTGACGGCGTAGAGCGACGCGCCCTCTTTGGCGGCGCCCAGGATGATATCCATGACGGGTGAGGCCTCGTAGGCGAGCGACACGGGACGAGGCTGAACTTTGAGTTCGGCGATCGCGTGCGCAGCGGCGGCCACGTCAGCGCTGGCAACGCCCTTGCCGCCCGCAAGTACACTCGTCGGGCAGATCGCCACGACACCTGTTACGCGCCCCGGCTCGCCCGAGCATTCGTACACGTAATACGCCGCACCCGGGTCCTTGAGCATCAGGCCATCGGCAATGGCTCCGCGCAGAGCATCGTTGCCGCTCAGGATGCTGCCCATTGCAGGCAGCGCCTCGAGCACGCGGTCCTGAGCCGGGCGGATGCAGGGAAACGGAAGTGCTTTCATGGGCGGTCCTAACGCACGAGTCGGTTTGTTCGCGGCTTATTATGCCCCAACTTGGCCGCTCGCGTCCCAGAGCACGTTATCGGCGAGCGCGATCAGCACCTGCTGACAACGAACGATATCGGCATGGGGCACATATTCGTTGGGCTTGTGCGCGAGCGCGAGCGACCCGGGACCGTAGCTCATGCAATTGCGGTTACCTGTCTTGCCGGCAATGACAGCGGTGTCGGTGTAGCCGGTAAAGAAGCCGACGGTTGTGTCCGCCCCCGTCACGTCATCGGCGACACGCTTGAGCGCGGCTAGAAGAGGAGAGCTTGGATCGCGCTCGATAGCGGGGCGGTCGCCTGTCACGGTGTAGCTTCCATGGCAGCCGGGGACCGCGGCTTCGGCAACGGCGATGGCCTGCTCTACCATGCGCATCGCGGCGGCCGTATCGGTCGGCGGGGTCAGGCGCATGTCGACCCAGACTTTGGCGCGGTCGGGCACGACATAGGGGCGATATCCGCCCTCGATTTGGCCAAACGTGATGGTCGAAGACCCCAGCTCATCGTGCGCGGGCAGCGCCACAAACGCGCGACGGAGCGAACACACGACCTCGGCCATGGCGGCGACGGCATCCGCGCCCTTCCACGGCTGGCTCGCATGCGCCGTCACGCCAGCCATTTCAATCTCGAACCACGTACGCCCCTTGTGCGCCACCTGGATCTGTCCGTCGGTGGGCTCGGTGTCCAGCACCCATTCGCGCGAACCGACCCAGCCGGCATCGATGGCTGCCTCGGAGCCTCGCATAAAGTCTTCCTCGTCGACCGAGCAGATGAGCGAAAAGCCGCGGCGGGGCAGCGCGCCATCCGCCGCCACGCGCTCGAGCGTATGGACCAGTGCGGCAATGGCACAGGCCAGGCCACCCTTCATATCGCAGGCACCGCGGCCGTAGAGCTTGCCGTCGCGCACGACCGCCCCGAGCGGCGTAATGTCCGCGTCCCAGCCGTCGCCCAAGGTGACTGTATCCATGTGGCAGATGTAGACGAGCCGTGGCTCGTCGCTCAAACCGGGCACGGTGACCATGAGATTGCGGCGTCCGGTCAGCACCTCGAGTTCCTCAACCTGCACGGCATGGAGCACCGGATGGCTCAACCGCTCCAATTGAGCCTCAACCAACGCTTTGATATAGCGTTCAATCTCGCCCTCATACGCACCTGGGTCGGAACTGTCGATCCGCACGAGTCCTTGCGTAAGCCGCCAAGCAAAATCTGTATCAACCATAGGCACCTCACAGATAGTTAGGTCAACATACAGATTGTATGCCAAGAAGCGGCTCAGTGCATTTAATGGAGTGCTCACAAAAACGGGGGCGCCTCTCGTGCGAAAGGCGCCCCCGCGGGCATTCAATGTCAGTGACGGGCAGGCCACATGGGGAACTGCCCGTCATATCAGCCGGCGCTATTTGATTACGCGCACGCGATACATCGACGGAATCTGCTTGAGCGCCTCGATGGTGCTGCTATCCAGGTGCTCATCGGTGTCGAACATGGTGTAGGCGTTCTCGCCGGCAGACTCGTTGGTCATACGCTGCACGTTGGCGTTGTCCTTGGCCAGGATTGCCGTGATCTGGCCGATCATGTTGGGCACGTTGGCGTGCAGGCAGGCGATGCGGCTTGCGGCACGCGCCTTGCCCATGCTGCAGGCGGGGTAGTTGACGCTGTGTGCGATGTTGCCGTTCTCCAGGTAATCCTTGAGCTCGCTGATGGCCATGTCGGCGCAGTTGGCCTCGGCCTCGCCTGTGCCGGCGCCCGAGTGCGTGGTGATAAACGTATTGGGCATCTTGACGGTCTTGGGCGTGGCGAAGTCGCAGCTAAACCAGCTGAGCTTGCCTGCACGCAGGGCGTCGCCGACGGCGTCCTCGTCAATGATGGTCTCGCGTGCGTAGTTGATGAGCACAGCGTCGGGTGCCAGCAGGTTAATCTGCTCGGTGCTGATCATGCCGATGGTGTCGGCCTTGCTGGGCACGTGCACGGTGAGGTAGTCGCAGCCGCGGCAGAGGTCCTCGAGCGTGCCCACGCGCTGCACCTCGCGGCTCAGCACCCACGCGTGCTCGACGGAAATGAACGGGTCGTAGCCGTAGACGTCCATACCCAGGTCGACGCAGGCATTGGCGACCTTGGAGCCTACGTTGCCTAGGCCGATGACGCCGATGCGCTTGCCCTTGAGCTCGCGGCCCACAAAAGCCTTCTTGGCTTTCTCGGCATCGACCTGGATCTCGGGATCGTCGGCGTTGTCGCGCACCCAGTTCATCGACTGCACCACGCCACGGCTCGAAAGCACCAGCATGCCCAGGACGAGCTCCTTGACGGCGTTGCTGTTGGCGCCGGGGGAGTTAAAGACGACGACGCCCTTCTTGGCGTACTCCTCGATGGGGATGTTGTTGACGCCGGCGCCGCAGCGGGCGATGGCGCGGATGCCCTCGGGCAGCTCGTAGCCGTGCAGGTCGGTCGAGCGCATCAGGATGGCGTCGGCTTCTTCGGTGGTGCTCACAAATTCGTAGCCCTCGCCAAACTCGACTTTGCCGTCCTTGGTGATGTCGTCGATGGTCTTAATCTTACGCATAGAAAAACTCCTTAGCAGGTTTTGATCTAAACAGGGTGGTTTGAGATGGCTGGTCGGCCCGCGCGTTGCGGGCTAGTTAGATCGCGGGCTCAAACTATGCTGCGCTTCGAAGTCCTTCATGTACGAGGCCAGTGCCTGCACGTCTTCCATGGTTACGGCGTTGTAGACGCTGGCGCGCATACCGCCCACCAGGCGATGGCCCTTGACGTTTTGAATCTGGTGCCCGGCCGCGCCTGCGACAAAGGCCGCGTCGAGTTCGGCGTCGCCGGTGCGGAAGGTGACGTTGGCGATGGAGCGGCTGTCGGCCTGCGTAGTGCTATGGAACAGCTCGCTGTGCTCGAGCAGGTCATAGAGCAGATTGGCCTTGGCCCAGTTGCGCTCGGCCATGGCGGCAAGTCCGCCGGTTTTCTCAACCCAACGGAACACCTTGCCGCATACGTAGATACCAAAGGTGTTGGGCGTGTTGAGCATGGAGCCCTTGGCGGCCTGGGTCTTGAGGTCCATGTACTGCGGCGTCTGCGCAAAGGCGGGGCCATCTGCGATGAGGTCGTCGCGCACGATGACCACGGTCACACCCGCGGCGCCGGCGTTTTTCTGCGCGCCGGCGTAGATGAGGCCGTAGCGCTCGACGTCGAGCGGCTGCGACAGAAAACAGCTCGAGACATCGGCGACCAGCGGCACGTCGCCGCAAGCGGGCAGCTCGTGGTACATGGTGCCAAAGATGGTGTTGTTCTGGCAGATGTAGACGTAGTCGAGCCCGTCGCTCGCGGCCTCGGTGGCAATGCGCGCGTTGATGTCGGCCATGGTGGGTATGCGGTCGAAATTGGTGTTCTCGGAGCTCGCGAGCAGCACGGCCTCGCCGTACTTGGCGGCCTCCTTGTGTGCCTTGTTGGCAAAGTTGCCGGTCACGATGTAGCCGGCGCGGCCGCGGCGCATGAGGTTCATGGGGATGCCCGCAAACTGCAGTGTGGCGCCGCCCTGCAAAAACAGGACGCGGTAGTTGTCGGGGATGCTCAGCAGGCGACGCAGGGTTGCCTCGGCGTCGTCGATGATCTGCTGGTACATACTAGATCGATGGCTCATCTCGAGCACGGACATGCCGCAACCGCGGTAGTCCATCATCTCGTCGGCGATCTCGGCGAGCACGCTTGTAGGCAGTGCGGCCGGGCCAGCTGAGAAGTTGTGCACACGTGCCATCTTCTAGTCTCCCTCGTAGTCGTTTGAACGTTCGGGATACTTTAGCACAGTGGAGCGCCAGACGCGACCGCATCACGGTAAAACTCGAGTGCGTTGCTATGATTTACAGGGTTGTTACATGGGGGAGAGGTGACCTTACTCCTCAGGCAAATCCAAATCTGCGAGCGAAGACATGAGGTTCTCTAGGCGCTTGATCTCTTCGCCGCAAATTAGCTACCTCCTGCCCGCTACGACGCCAGTGTGGCAATGACGGCTTCGTCGCCGGCGTATATTAGGGTGTTGCCATCGGGAATGATCGTTTGGCCGTCGCGCTTGAGCATCACCACAATAAACGGATGCTTGCCTTGCGGCACGTCGCGCAGGCGCTGGCCGGCCAGGCGACCGTGGGGCGTCACGGTGACCTCGCGCAGCGTAACCTCGGCACGCTCTTCAAACGTCGGGGCAGCCATCACCAATAGGTCGCCTTCCTCAATCACGGTATCGCCATTGGGCAGCACCGGGTGAGCGCCATCGCGCAGCACCAGGACGACGAGCATGTCCGTGGCGCTGCCAATATCGGCGAGCGAGCGTCCGGAAAACGGATGGCCCGCGCCCACCTTGAACTTGACAAACGACATGCCGTCCTCGTCGCGGTAATCGTTAAACGTACGGCGCACGTCGCCTTCCGCGTCGATCATATTGAGCTTTTTCGCCACCGCCGGTAGCAGCGAGCCCTGCACCACAATGCTCGACACGGCAATCACAAATACCAGGTCAAACAGGTCGTGACCGCCAGGAACACCGGCCACCACGGTAAAGAGGCTAAACACGACCGAAGCCGCGCCGCGCAGACCCGCCCAGCTTACGAGCGCAACCTGGCGAGGGTTCGTCTTAAAGGGCGCTAGGAGCACGCCGACGGCGATGGGGCGGCTCACAAAGAGCATAAACGCCATGAGCGCCAGGCCCGGCAGCAGCATCTGCGGCAGGCGTGCGGGCGTTACGAGCAGGCCGAGCAAGAAGAAGATCGTCATCTCGGCCATCTCGGTGAGGGTATCGAAGAAGTGCGCCATCTCGACCTTGCCGGTGATGTCGCTCGCACCCAGCACAATGCCGGCCAGGTACACGGCCAAAAATCCGTTGCCGCCCAGGTAGCTCGGCAGCGCGTAGGCGACGATGGCCACGGCGAACAAAAAGATGGTCTGCGCGCCCTCGGCCGTTGCGTGCGCGCGTTCAATCAGGCGGCCCGCCGCCCAGCCGATGGCGAGGCCCAGGCCCACGCCCAAGATAATCTGCTTGGCCAGCAGTGCGGGAATGTTGATGTCGCCGCCGGCCGCGAGTGTGGCGAGCACGGCGGTGAGCATATAGGCGACGGGATCGTTGGAGCCCGATTCGACCTCGAGCAGCGAGTCGGTGCCGCCCCTCAGCGAAAGGCTGTGCTCGCGCAGAACGCTAAAGACGCTGGCCGCGTCGGTGGACGCCACGACCGATCCCAGCAGCAGGCCGCCGATCCAGTCGAAACCCAGCACAAAGTGGGCGAATACGCCGGTGATGCCGGCAGTGATGACGACGCCGAGCGTGCTCAGCAGCACCGCCGGCGCAGCGACGGGCTTGGCGCGGTCGATATTGGTGTTAAAGCCGCCGTAGAACATGATGAACAGCAGCGCCGTGCTGCAGACGGTTTCGGTGAGTGCGTAGTCGCTAAAGTCGATATGCGTCGGGCCGTTGACGCCCAACAGCATGCCCAGCGCGATAAAGATGAGCAGGGTGGGGAAGGGGAGTTTTTTGCCGACGGGTTTGATGGTCAGGCACAAAATGATGACGAGGCCGATAAAGAGAAGGATCTGGTTCATGGATAGTGTCCGCTCCTGGGTGGTTGGCGTGGCACGGTCAGTTGTCTGCGGTCATTTGTACCCAGAGATGGTGGGTTTATGGGGTTGGATTGCGGGCGTGCGCGATATCGTCATAGACGGCTGCCGTCTTTGCCTCTGCTCGGAAACCCTTTCCAGCTTTATTGCAACGGAGTACAATGGGTAACGTTTAAGTTCAACTTGAAGTTTTAGTTGCGGCGCCGGGCTTCGGCCGCAATGCAAGGAGAGGCGTACCATGGCGATCTATGTGACATCTGATGCTCACGGGCACGTGCGTGCGCTTGACGAGGCCCTGTCTAAGATCTCGTTGACGTCCGACGACACGTTGTACGTGCTGGGCGACATGATCGATCGCGGGCCCGATCCGGTCGGCGTTATTAAGCTCGTGCGCTCGCTGCCCAACGCCCGCGTGCTCAAGGGCAATCACGAGCAGATCATGCTCGATGCCATCATTGGCCAGGATCCGCTCGATGCCGAGACCTGGGATATCAACGGTGGCTGGACGACGCGTGAGCAGCTCAACGACATGGAATTTGAGGCATACGAGGAGCTCGTGCGATGGATGGCCGCGCTGCCGCTCTACGCGGTGGTCGAGACCGAGGAGCGCCCGTATCTGCTGGTACATGCCGGTATTGAGACCGAGGCGGCGCAGGCGTTTTTGCTTGAGCATGGCGTCGATTGTGCCGATGGCGTTGGAGCGGTGGGTGCCGATCGCGAGCTGCTGCAGCAGATGCTCGCGGTGCAGTCGTCCGATGACCTGCTGTGGATTCGTCATGGCTATTGGGATGCGTCGACCGGGCTGCTTTCTGCCGAGGGCAAGGGCCCGGTCGTGGTGAGCGGTCACACGCCCACGGTATCGCTTGGGCGCTATTGCGAGGTCGGTGGTCTGGCGGGGCTCGATGAGGAATCGGGACGCGGGCAGATCGTGCGCTTGGGCGGCGAGGACACTGCTGGTGTGCCCGATCGCATCGACATCGACTGCGCCGCCGCCACCGGCTCCGAGTTCGGCCGCGTGGGCATCCTGCGGCTCGATGATGGGGCGGAGTTCTACGCGAACATCAACCCGGGCGAATAATTGTTGCAAGTGGTAGCTAATTTGGGACGGGGCTTTTTTGACTACTTTTGCCCTTCTGCCCGCTAATTGATTTCTCTGGGACGGGGATTAAATAATCATTTGGCTGCCCGCTGGCTAAGTGAGTAGACTTTTTTGGAAATGCCGAGCACCCAACATATTTGCCTCAATAAAACCGCAGGTCAAAGACTTGTGCTCTGTCGGTGTGGTCCGGGATTCAGTATAAGTCTACTCACTTAGTTTTGCGTGTCCGCAACGAGACCCCAGCCGGGGTGATTCCATCGCAAATTCCGGTGACCGGGCAGCTAATTAGGCGCCGTATGGGTTGCGGTCGCGTTCGATGCGTTGGCGGATGTGGGCGTACTCGATAATCAGTAGCACCAGGAGTAGGGCCATGATGGCTAGGTAGCTCACCACGGCGCCCATCAGACCCAGCAGCTTAATCAAGATCACCGGCAGCACCACGCTTACGGCGAAGCAGATCAGGTAGATCTTGGTGACGTCTCCAGCGTGGCGCAGCACCGTGATGATGGCGTAGATAAAGTCGATGGCCGCGGTGACGCCGCCGGCGACGACCATCAGCAGCGCCAGCGTACGGTAGCGCTCAAAGCTGAGGCCGTACATAAAGCTCATGAGGGGAATACCGGGACCTGCCATAAATGCGGCGCACACGCCGGTGATGACCACGATCAGCGCCATAACGGCAACAATAATCAGGTCAAAGCGATGACGCTTGCGAGGATTAGCCCAAATGCTCGACAAGCGCAGGAGCTGCGGTTTATAGATAAATCCAATGCTCAGCAAAATAGCCTGCGCCGGAAAGAACAGGGCATTAAAGTACAGCTGATATTTGTATGCCAGCGTGCCTTCCATCACAAACTTGGGCATGCTCTCAATTAGGTTGAACAGGAACAGTGCACCAAAGAGCGGGGCGCACTGGACAAACAGGTGGCCGACCTCGCGCAGGCTCACGCGGCGCGATTTTTCGGTCTCGAGCAGGGCGAGCGGCGCGGTGACCAGCACGAGCGAGACGATCGCGGTGACACCCATGGCCATGGCCGCGATGGGCATGCTGCGTGTGAGGAACAGCGCCACGCTGAAGACCGCGATGACGCCGACGGAGCGTAGCGTTTGGCTCATTCCAGCCAAGTAGAGTTTGTCGGCCTGCTGCAGGCGGCCTTCGTACACGTCGGCGATGCCGTCGATGACCTTATACAGGTAGACGCCCAGGCCGATCGTCGCCATCTGCGCGTCATAGCCGCGGGCGCTGCTGTACATGAGGCCGCAGCCTAGGGCGAGCGCTCCGCAAAGCCAGCGGTTGAGCTGGTAGGAGGCAAAGGACGTCTTTTCGTCGATGTCTGAGACTTGGAAATTGCGCACGCCGTAGTTGCATGCGATCATGATGAGCGTGCCGGTGACGAAGGCGATGGAGAACTTACCGGCCTCCTCGGCACCCGCGAGCTGTGTGGACACGATGGTGAGCAGAGGAAACGCCATGCCCCACACGGCGGTGCCGAGGGTGTTCCAAAGATAGTCGCGGCGGGTGGCGTGCTCTTCGTATTCCGCTTCCTGCATGGAGAAGCCGCCGCCGTAGACGGCGCCGAGCAGACGGTTCCACCAAGCGTTGACCATGCGGTGGATGGGGCCGGGTTGGCGATTGCGCTCGCGGCGACGGCGTGTGGCTTGGCTGCTATCGGGTCCGCCGGCGTTGCGCTGACTCAGCTCCTGGATGCGCGCGAGCTCTTCGGCCGTGTGGGAGGCAGGGAAGAGGCCGTTCTCGATGCGGCCGCCCTGGGCCCTTGCGGTGCCGCTGCCCGCTACGGCGGAGTCGGCGACGCCATTGCGGCGGGCGATGGCGCGGCGAATGCTATCGAGGGGCGTGATGCTCAAAGCGGGGTCCTTTCTATTGCTGCGCTCTAGTATAGTCGCGGTGGTATCCATTCGTGTTTTTGAACAGGTTGTTCAATAATTTCGGCGGCGCCATTCAGTAGTCGGCACTTAGGGACGTTCCTTATGTGCCGGCACTTTGGGAACGTCCCTAAGTGCCGGCATCCGGGGACACTCCTTGAATGTTGCCTGTTCAAGAGTGTCCCCAATGACTAGTCGTTTAAGAACGTCCCCAATGACTGGGCCGCTTGCCTGCGATTTTTGACCGTTGGGCGGGCTTGCCGCCCTTGCCGCAAAAACGTTTTTGCATATCGGGTACAACGGGCTTTACGTGAGTAAAGTGCGCGCCGCGTCCACGTGCCGCGTTTTTAAAGGAGGCCCCATGCCTGGTGTTACCCCTGCAGAAGTTCTGTCCAATTTTGGTATTACGCTGGTCGAAGATCCCGCCGAGAATCAACCCCGTCTGCTGGTCGATCTGCCCGCCGCGGAGCTCGTCGAGCACGCTATCCGCCGCGAAGAAGGCCGCATGGCATCCAACGGCGCGCTGGTGATCGAGACGGGGGAGCGTACCGGCCGTTCCCCCAATGACCGCTTTATCGTTGACACCCCCGATGTTCACGACAAGATTGCCTGGGGCGCGGTCAACCGCCCGCTGTCCGTCGAGAGCTATGAGGCCATCAAGGCCGGCATCGTCGACTATCTCAACGAGCGCGACGTGTTCGTCACCCGCGGCATGGCAGGCGCCGACCGCAACCACACGCGTCGACTGCTCGTTGCCTGCGAGCGAGCCAGCCAGGCACTCTTTATCAAGCAGATGCTCGCCCGCCCGCTTGCCCGCGAAATCGCGCGCACCGGCGAGCCCGACTTCTGCGTGCTCGCAGCGCCCGGTTACCAGTGCGATCCTGTCATCAAGGGCCTCAACTCCAGTGCCGCCGTGGTCATCAACTTCCAGGAACGCGTGATTCTGGTCGCCGGCACCGGCTATTCCGGCGAGATTAAAAAGTCGATCTTTAGCGTCATGAACTATCTGCTGCCCGTCGAGGACGACGTGCTGCCCATGCACTGCTCGGCCAGCATGGATCCCGTCACGCACGAGACCGCCGTGTTCTTTGGCCTGTCCGGCACCGGCAAGACCACGCTTTCGGCCAATCTCACGCGCCTGCTGATCGGCGACGACGAGCACGGTTGGTCCGACATGGGTATCTTCAACATTGAGGGTGGCTGCTACGCAAAATGCGAGGGCCTGGACGCCTTCCACGAGCCCGAGATCTTCAACGCCGTCCGTTTTGGCGCCATTTGCGAAAACGTGGTGCTCGACGAGAACCGCAAGCCCAACTACGACGACATCTCGATCACGCACAACACGCGCGTGGCCTATCCCGTGGAGCACATTCCTAACGCGTGGACTAAGGGCATGGGCACCACTCCGAGTGTCGTGCTGTTCCTGACTTGCGACGCTTTTGGCGTGCTGCCGCCCATCTCACGCCTGACGGCCGATGCCGCCATGTACCACTTTGTGACGGGCTTTACGGCTAAGATTCCCGGCACCGAGGTCGGCGTCACCGAGCCCACGCCCACGTTCTCTTCGCTGTTCGGCGAGCCGTTTATGCCGCTCGACCCCATGGTTTACGCCAAGATGCTTGGCGAGCGCATTGCCGACGGCCGCACGCGCGTGTACCTGGTCAACACCGGCTGGATTGGCGGCGGCTACGGCGTGGGTCATCGCATCGAGCTGGCCTACACGCGCTCGCTGGTCGCACGCGCCCTCGACGGCACCATCGAGGATAGCGAGTTCGTGCACGACGACATCTTTAACGTCGACATTCCCACGACGTGCCGCGGCGTGCCCGATGGCATCCTGGTGCCGCGCCAATACTGGCAGAGCACCGCGCGCTACGACGAGGCCGCGCACAACCTGGCGGTGATGTTCGAGGAGAACTTCGAGAAGAAGTACTCGCACCTGCCCGAGTCCGTCAAAGCCGCCGGCCCGCACGCCCAGGTTTCCGCCGAGGCCCGTCATCGCGGCCGCGGCCTGCTGGGACTCCGTCACTAGCTTCGCCGTGAGTCCATATCCACCACAAAGGGGACAGGCACCTTTGTGGTGGTTTTGCTCACGTGGATGACTCGGGTTACAATACGCCTGACATATCGTCCCCTTCTCCGGATGGGGACAGCGCAAGCGTTCTTGTGACGGCACCGTAGGACTTTGAAGGTGGCCGTTGTAAGGGCGCTTTTTGTTTAGGCGCCCTCACTCGGGCGCGCATAATGAAGGGAGAGCGTATGAAGAGCTTTATTGCCGAGGATTCATTCTGGGAGCTGTTTCCGCAGGCAGCGGTCGGTGTTGTGGTCGTGGAGGGCATGAAGCCCACGGCTCAGATTCCTCAAGAGGACGTGGATGCGATTGCGGCGTTGCTCGACCGCGCCAATATCGATGCGGAGCGTCATCTGACCAGCGACACTATCAGCGAGAACGCACCGGTCAAGGCATGGCGCGAGGCCTATCGTCTGTTCAAGACCAAGAAAGGCGCGCGCTGCTCGATCGAGAACTTGCTCAAACGCGTGCTCAAAGGCAAGCCGGTGGGCCACATTACGCCCGCGGTGGATATTTACAACACGGTGTCGCTGACCTACGCGCTGCCCGTGGGAGGCGAGGATCTGCATGCGATCGAGGGGGACCTTCGCCTGAAGGTGACCGACGGTGGCAATGCGTTCCTGCCGCTTGGCGAGGAAGTGGATGACCCGACGTTGCCCGGCGAGCTTGCCTACATCGATGATGCGGGCGCCGTGTGCCGATGCTGGAACTGGCGCGACGGCGTTCGCACGGCGCTGTCCGATGATTCGGCCGATGCGTTCCTGGCGATTGAGTGCGTGGAGCCCGAGCGGATGGGGGAATGCCAGGCCGCGATCGATCGCCTCGCTGAGTTGCTCGAGCGTTATCTGGGAGCGACGGTTGTCGTTAAGACGCTTGTGACTCGCGACAATCCCTGCGTGGAGCTGTAGCGAAGTCTGCGGATCAAACTCGACGGTCAAAACCACCACAATGGTGCCTGTCCCCTTTGTGGTGGTTTTTATGTTGATGGGTTAACAAATAGGGTGTGCAGGGCTGGCGGCCGATAAGTACGGTTAAGATGTTTACCCGTAAGCATTATGCAAGCGAAAGGCGGTCGTCTCCCATGCAGCAGAACGACGAGACACGTTTCGAGGACTTTGTCGGACTGATCAGCGGGCTCTACAAGGAGATCCAGCGCATTAAGACATCCGAGGGCGCAAGGCTGGGCCTCAAGGGCTCCGACGTGATGTGCCTGTACTATCTTGAGCGCAGCAAGGACGGCCTGACTGGCGCTGACCTGGCTCGCATGGCAGGCGTGACCCGCGCCGCCGTCTCGCGTACGCTCGCGCATCTGGAGGAGGGCGGCTACGTCGAGGTCGATGATTCGGGCGATGCCGCCGTTAAGTATCGTGCTCCGGTGCGTCTGACCGCTCTGGGCGGCGAGAGCATGAGCGAGGCGGACCGCATCATTCGCGAGGTGCTCGATACCACCGGTAAGGCTATGGGTGTGGAGCAGCGCGAGCAGATGTATGCGTCGCTGCGTACGATTCTCAACACCCTGCGCGAGATCTAAGGTCGTCAAGGCTTTTGCTTCCAATTAACAACTGCATAGTCCTGTTTGAGCGCGTATACCGTGCTGGGGCCTTGCTGTCAAAATTCCCTGCGCGGGACCTGCGCAAGAAAGGATTCGCTATGTCCGTCCGTATTATTACCGATTCCGCAAGCGATATGTCACCGGCCGAGCACCCAGCATTGGCCGTTTTGCCACTGTCCGTCACCTTTGGCACCGATGTGTACATGGATGGCATCGACATCGATCACCAGCGCTTTTACGAGATGCTCGTGGAGCGCGATGAGCTGCCCAAGACCGGCCAGGTCAACCCGTACGCGTTTTCGCAGGCGATTGCCAAGGTTCGTGAAGCCGGCGATGAGGCTGTGATTATTACCGTGGGCGCTAAGCTATCAGGCACCAATCAGAGTGCCCGTACCGCACTTGCCGAGGCGCCGGGCGGCGACGTGTACGTGGTGGATAGCAATAACGTCACTCTGGGCGAGCGTGTCCTGGTCGAGTATGCCCTGCGCCTGGTGAACGAGGGCCGTAGTGCGGCCCAGATCGCGGCGGCCGTCGAGGCCGTCCGTGACCGCGTGGTCGTCATCGGCCTGCTCGAGACGCTGGAGTACCTGGTGCGCGGCGGTCGTCTGTCTGCTGCGGCCGGCGCCGTGGGCACGCTGCTCAACGTAAAGCCTGTGGTGGCTGTCGAGGACGGTCTGATCGTGCAGCTGGGCAAGGCGCGCGGTTCCAAGAACGGCCGCAACCTGCTGAACCAAAAGGTCGAAAAGGCGGGCGGCATCGACTTTTCCATGCCGCTGGCGCTCGGCTATACGGGTCTTTCGGATGCGGTGCTCAAGAAGTATATCGAGGACAGCGCGGCACTTTGGGCTGGCCACACCGAGGGCGAGTTGCCCGTTCACACCATCGGCGCCACCATCGGTACCCACGTAGGCCCTGGCGCCGTAGCCGTAGCCTTCTTCCAGCCCGCCAACTAACTGACCTGCCATAAACCACCACAAAGGTGCCTGTCCCCTTTGCGGTGGTTTATGCTTTTCAGGGTGGAAGGGAGCGAGCAATGGCGTCTGAGGGCTTTTTTGAACGGGTGTACGAGGTGGTCGAGCAGATCCCCGAGGGGATGGTCGCCACGTATGGTCAGGTGGCGCTGCTTGCCGGTCGACCACGAAGTGCGCGGTATGTGGGGTATGCCCTGCATAGCAATCCGCGCCCCGGCGAGATTCCCTGTCACCGCGTGGTGTTTGCCGACGGGCGCATATGCGAGGGTTTTGCTTTTGGCGGTCCCGATGCTCAACGTGAGCTTTTGCTAGGGGAGGGTGTGGCGTTTAAGGACGACATGCACGTCGACCTGGCCGTCTGTCGTTGGCCTGCCGGACTCTAACAGCTCTGCCGTGGCCAGAACCACCACAAAGGTGCCTGTCCCCTTTGTGGTGGTTTTCTGTTGCAGGTTTACCGGGGCTAACTTATGGAGAAGCTATGGCGGCGAATATTGATGCTGCAAAGTAAACCACGGTGAACTATGTTGTATTCAACAACGGAGCAGGCAATAGGCGATGAAAAAGCCTGCCCTGTTGAGTTTGATTCGCATTCCTCCCCTCTGTGCGATTCAACGGTGTACTTCGGGAACGGGCCCGCCGGCAACTGACTGCCGGCGGGCCCGTTCCTGTTTATCGGGGGAGTGCAATGGGCGGAGCCGAAGCAGTCCGGCTCCGAAAAAGGCGGACGTCGTAGCGCCCGCCCTAAAGCAATCGAAAGCTCAAGCCAGCAAATCGGTCTAGTACACCATGCCCATGGCGTCCTGAACCTCTGCCAGGGTCTGATCGGCGATCTCGTTGGCGCGACGGTTGCCCTCGTGCAGGACGTCCTTCACATAGTCCAGATCGTTCTCGTAGCGCTGGCGACGCTCGCGGATCGGTGCGAAGTACTCGTTGACGGCCTCGGTCACGTACTTCTTGAGCTGGCCGGAGCCGCCCATGCCAATCTCCTCGGCAATCTCGACCTCGGAGCGACCGGTGCAGATGGCGGCTGTCGAAAGCAGGCCAGACACGCCGGGGCGGTTCTCGGGATCGAATGTGATCATGCGCTCGGAGTCGGTCTGGCTCTTCTTGATGCGTTTGGCCGTCTCCTCGGCGGTCATCGAAATATTGATGGCGTTGCCATAGCTCTTGCTCATCTTGCGACCGTCCAGGCCCGGCAGCAGCGGGGTCTCGGACAGCAGCGCATCGACCTCGGGGAACACCTTGCCGTAGCGGTTGTTAAAGCGGCGGGCGATGGTGCGGGTAAGCTCGATGTGCGGTAGCTGGTCGCGACCGACGGGCACCACGTTGCCCTTGCAGAACAGGATGTCGCAGGCCTGGTGCACCGGGTAGGTGAGCAGAAGGCCGGTGAGCTCGTGGCCCGAGGCCTCCATTTCGGCCTTGACCGTGGGGTTGCGCGCCAGCTCGGCCTCGGAGACCAGCGACAGGAACGGCAGCATGAGCTGGTTGGCTGCGGGCACAGCGGAGTGCGCGTAGATCATGGTCTTGTCGGGGTCGATACCGCAGGCAAGGTAGTCCATGACCATGTTGTACACGTTGTCCTGGATATGCTCGGTGGTGTCGCGGTCGGTGATGACCTGGTAGTCGGCGATGAGCACGTTGGTCTTGGCGCCCATGTTCTGCAGCTCAACGCGGCCCTTGAGGGTGCCAAAGTAGTGGCCCAGGTGCAGACGGCCGGTGGGGCGGTCGCCGGTGAGCATGGTGAACTTCTCGGGCGTTTTGGTCAGGCCCTCGCGAATGGCGTTGCTCTTTTGCAGCGCGACTTCGTAGCTGTTCTCGTTTGGCATGATTGCTCCTAACGTATCTTCATGGGTCAAGATGATAACGCGTTTATTGGAGGGGCGGGGCGTAAGTAGGCGAGGGGCGGGAGAAGGGTGGCTTGTGCGATGGGCGCGGCGCGGCCGCGCTTGGCCAACGGTGCCTTGGCACATCCTCGGCAGCTTGCCCTAGAGCTTGTGGTGGCGCTCTTCTTTGCGCTCCTCGGCTGCCTGCTCCTCCTGCTTAAAAGCGGGGTCGTCGGGGGTGACCAGCTCATCTTCGTGCGTGCGCTTGTTGTAATGGTGGAGCAGCACGGGCTCAAATAGATGTAGATGCCTGGCGAAGGCCGCCGAGCCAATGGCGAGCACGGTAAAGATGAGCACGCGCATGGGCACCTCGACCTGGTTAATCGCGGCGGCGCCGGCCGAAAGCATGATGCACCAGGCATAGATGAGCAGCACGGCCTGTTTTTGGTTGTAGCCTTCTTGGATCAGGCGGTGGTGGATGTGGCCCTTGTCGGCCTGCCCGATGCTAATGTGGGCGCGCTTGCGGCGCACAATGGCGCTAAACGTGTCGATGATGGGCACGCCGGCAACGATGAGCGGGATGATAAGCGAGGTGAGTGCGGCGGTGCGGCTCACGTTGAGCAGCGAGATGGAGCCCAGCGCAAAGCCCAGAAGCAACGACCCCGAGTCGCCCAAGAAGATGCTTGCGGGGTTGAAGTTGTAGCGCAAAAAGGCCAGACAGGCGCCAAAGAGCGCAATGGAGAGCGCGGCGGCGTCGATGCGGCCTGAGAGAACAGCCATCGAAAACATGGTGAACGATGCGATGCCGCAGATGCCCGTGGCCAAGCCGTCGAGGCCGTCGATGAGGTTAATGATGTTGGTGAATGCCACCAGATAGATCACGGTAATGGGGTAGGCGAGCCATCCGAGCATGATCTCGCCGGGAGCAAACGGGTTGACGATGACGCCGATCCGCAGGCCGCCCATGCAGGCGATAAGCGCGGCGAGGACCTGTCCGGCCAGCTTTTGCTTGGGCGTGAGCTGGAAGACGTCGTCGATAGCGCCGGTCGCAAAGATAACGGTAAAAGAAAGCGCAAGTATGGGGTACCTGATGTGCAGACGGGGGTGGGGCACCAAAACGGGCGGCCAACCCAGGTACCAGGTGCCTAGGATTTGCACAGTGCAGGCGACGACCAGGCCCAAAAACACCGCCGTTCCGCCCAAACGCGGGATGGGCTTGGTGTTGATGCGGCGCTTAGAAGGATAGTCGACGGCGTCGAGCTTGATTGCCAAGCGCTTGACCAGGGGCACCGCGAGGAAGGTCGTGATAAAGGCCGCCGCTGCCACGCATAGGTACGGTATGTAGCTCGGGGATGAAGCCATGAATCTAAAAACCGCCAAGCGTCGAAGGAAAAGGTCAGAAGAACGCCATGCGCAAAGGGCATAGCCGAACCATAATACTCGACCAAGGGGGGTGCATGGAATTGCACGCAGCGATAATCACGCGCTTACCAGATATTGGGATGTTGTCGATGGCTTGTCGGGATGCCGGCGGTGATCCATATGGACTGTAATGGTGATTTTCGGCAAAAGAAAACCACCCCCCACGTTACGAAAATGAACCCACCTAAAACAGGTGGGTGCCCTCATCGACTGTTCCAGCGTCCTTAACAACGAAGGATACCTGTACTAGGTACGACTGTGTGGGCTCCCTAAATAAACGCGACGGTTCACCCAGTTGCTCCGCGGGGGGCGGAATACCTACATCATAAAGCGGCACTTTATCGATTCCAGTCTTGACATTACAAAAATCGTGTCGGACGATTACGGCGCCTTGGGCTCGAGCCGTCTGTGGGGTTGATCCCTTTACGTTTGAGCTGCTGAATCGTTGTTTTGGAGCATGGTTTTATGCCGACGTCGTTGACCGAACTTTTTTCGCCCGCCTGCCATTTGTGTCCGCGCCGTTGCGGTGCGGCGCGCGATGAGGGCGCGCACGGCGTCTGCGGTGCTAACGACACGCTCAAGGTGGCCCGCGCCGCGCTTCATATGTGGGAGGAGCCGCCTATCTCGGGCGAGGCCGGTTCGGGCACGATCTTCTTTAGTGGCTGCTCGCTCAAATGTATCTACTGCCAGAACCACGAGATCTCGACCGGCAATTTTGGCCTTGAGATTTCGCCTGAGCGCCTGGTCGAGATTATGCTGGAACTGCAGGACCAGGGTGCCAACAACATCAATTTGGTGACGGCGACGCACTATGCGCACCTGTTGCCGGCTGCGATTGCCGCGGCACGGGCGCGCGGACTGGTTATCCCAATCGTCTACAACACGAGTGGTTACGAGCGCGCGAGTGCCGTGGCGGCGCTGGGCGACCTGGTCGATGTGTGGCTCACCGACTTTAAATATGCCGATGCCGGGCTTGCGCAGTCGCTCTCCCATATAAAGGATTACCCGCGTGTGGCCGTGTCGGGTCTGGCCCAGATGGCGCGCGAGATCGAGCGCCGCGGGGGAGAGTTGGTGGACGAGGACGGGCTTATGAAGCGTGGCATGATCGTGCGTCACCTGGTGCTTCCGGGGCATGCAGACGATTCGTGTCGCGTGCTGGACCTGGTGTGGCGGACGGTGGGCGACGTGCCGATCTCGGTTATGAACCAGTACACGCCCAATGCGCTCATGCGCGAGCAGGGCGGCGACCTGGCACGCGCCGTGACGCGCGAGGAGTACGAGCAGGTGCTCGACCATGCCGACGACCTGGGCTTTACGACGATGTTCTGGCAAGAGGGCGGCGCGGTAGACGAGAGCTTCACCCCGGCCTTCGACACCACCGGTGTTCTTACCAGCGCAAAGTAGTGCGTTCGTCGATGATTTTTCTGGGACGGGGATAAAAAATCATCGAGAGCATCGCCTGTTCGAAAAGTTGCCAAAATAGCCGTGCCCCAAAAAGACTGGTTATTGGGCGTTGACAGTTGGCGAGCCGTAGGTAAAATATCAACTTGTCCTGGGGACGTAGCTCAGTTGGGAGAGCGCTGCCGTCGCATGGCAGAGGCCGAGGGTTCGACTCCCTTCGTCTCCACCATTGGATTTGATAAGCCGCTGACATTGTGTCGGCGGCTTTTTTTAAAAGAAAGGGCTATACCATGGCCGAGCTTGAGTCCCAACCATTGTCCGACGAGGAGCGCGCTGAGTTGGAAGAGCTCCGCGCTGAGAAGGCCCGCCGCGAGGCTCGGGAAGAGGCCCGTCGCGAGCGTGAGGAGCTGGCTGCCCTGCGCGCCGAACGTGCGAAGGCCGAGGAGGTCGCCTCGAACGCCGCATCCGAGCGCAAGCCCGCGCCCGCACCCAAGCCCGCTGCTGCGAAGCCTGCACCTGCCGCGCCCAAACCTCAGCCTAAAAAGGCCGCTCGTCCCAAGTCCGTCGAGCCCAAGCCGAGCCGTGACGAGATGACCTTTGCCCAGCGCATGGTTACCTCCAAGGAACCTACGGGCGAGAACGAGATCCCTGGCATGGCGCCGGCTCAAAAAATCATCATTGTCCTTGCCCTCATCGCGTTTATCGTCTTTATGGTTTACACGATCACGGGCAGCATGGGCCTGCACTAACCTGTTCGCGCCGGGCTCCATGCCCGCACGTCCGCCTCGCCCAACCCTCAACCTCTGCACAACACATCCGAAAGGTCGCCCCATGGCTTTGACCGACATCTCGCATCCCACCGACATTGCAATGCTCACCGATCTGTACGAGCTCACTATGGCCCAGGGCCTGTGGGAGAGCGGCAAGGCCAATGAGCAGGGTTGTTTTACCGCGTTTTACCGCGACCATCCCTTTGGCAGCGCCTATGCCGTCATGTGCGGCACCGCCGAGCTGCCCGAGCTGGTCGAGAACCTGCGCTTTACGCCCGAGGATATCGACTACCTCGCATCGCTTGAGGCCCCGGCCGGCGGCGCGATGTTTAAGTCCGCATTCCTCGACTATCTGCGCGATTTTCGTGCGCATGTAAACATCGACGCCGTGCCCGAGGGCGAGCTCGTCTTTCCGCGCGAGCCCATGGTGCGCGTCACCGGCCCCGCGCTGGAGTGCCAGCTGCTCGAGACGGCGCTGCTCAACATCGTCGGGTTCCAGACGCTTGTCGCCACCAAGACGGCGCGCGTGGTGCTCGCCGCTGACGGTCGCCCCGTGGCGGAGTTTGGCCTGCGCCGTGCCCAGGGCCCCGATGGCGGCCTAGCTGTTGCGCGCGCGAGCTACGTTGCCGGCTGCTCCTCTACGTCCAATGTGCTCGCCGGCCGCCGCTACGGTATTCCCGTCTTTGGCACGCATGCGCACAGCTGGGTGATGAGCTTCGATTCCGAGCTCGAGGCCTTCCGCGCCTTTGCCAAGTCGAGCCCCAAGAACTGCACGCTGCTCATCGACACCTATGACGTGCGCGAGGGCTGCGAGCATGCCATTACGGTTGCCAAGGAGATGGAGGCGGTGGGCGAGCGCCTGTCGGCTATTCGCATCGACTCCGGCGACCTTGCCAAGCTCTCCAAGTATGTTCGCGGCCGTTTTGATGCCGAGGGCCTGCCCTATGTGGGGATCTCGGTTTCTAACGATCTGGATGAGTACACGATTCAGTCGCTGCTCGACCAGGGCGCGCCCATCGACAGCTTTGGCGTGGGTACCAAGCTTGCGACCTGCTATGACCAGCCGGCGCTGGGCGGCGTGTACAAGCTTTCCGCCCGCCGTGCGAGCGAGGCCGACCCGTGGACGCCGGTGGTCAAGCTCTCCGAGCAGCCCTACAAGCGCACGATCCCGGGCGTGCAGCGTGTGCGCCGCTATTACGACGGCTTTGGCGGCCCGGTCTGCGACATGATCTACGACGAGGACCATCTGGCGGGGGAGGGCGCCGCGCGCGGCAATACCCTCGTGGCCGTGAATGATGCCGCCCTGGTGACCGACGTGTCGGAGCTTGAGTATCGCGAGCTGCTGGTGCCGATCGTGCGCGATGGCAGCGCAGTGGCTCCGCGTGAGAGCATCCAGGACGCGCGCGAGCGCTGTGTTTGGGCGCTCGATCATCTGGACGCAGCTTTCAAGCGCTTCCTGTACCCGCAGACCTATGTGGTGGGCATGGAGCAGGGCCTGGCTCAGGTGCGCGACGAGCTCGTGCGCAAGAACATGGCCGCGGCCTCGGCTTTCCCCTGGGCAAAATGATCAGCATGCGACGGAAGATAACGGATCATTTTCTCGCTTGCCCGTTCGCCCGTTCGCTGAACAGTTGATTGGTTTGACGTATGACGACTTCTTATAAAACGATGGTGGTAAAGATCGGTTCGTCCACGGTGGTGGGCGCCGATGGCAAGGTCAACCGCGCCTTTATCGGCGGACTTGCCGATCAAGCCGCAGCGCTGCGCAAGCTCGGCTGGCGTCTGGTCGTGGTGAGCTCGGGCGCTATCGCCTGTGGCTATCCCGTGTTGGGCTTCGACCGCAAGCCGGTCGGCGACCTTCCGAGCCTGCAGGCCTGCGCCTCGGCTGGTCAGTGCATCATCTCGTCGGCCTACGACGAGGAGTTCCATGCGCGCGACCTGCTCACCTCGCTCGTGCTGCTCACGCGTCACGACACGGCGCGTCGCACGTCCTACCTGCACGCGCGCGACGCCCTGCTGCGTCTGGTGGAGCTGGGCGTGGTGCCGGTCGTCAACGAGAACGACACCGTTACCGTCGACGAGATCAAGTTTGGCGACAACGACACGCTGGCGGCGCTCGTGAGCTGCCTGGTTTCCGCCGACCTGTGCGTGACGCTGTCCGACATCGACGGCCTCTACACCGCCAATCCGCACGAGGATCCGACGGCCGAGTTTGTCCCGGTCGTGCATAAGATCGATGCCAAGATCATTGCCTCGGCGGGTGATTCTTCGACCTCGGTGGGTACGGGCGGCATGATCACCAAGATTCGCGCGAGCCGCATCCTGATGACGGCGGGCATTCAGAGCGTGATTTGCTCGGGCGAGGAGCCCGATGCCCTCGTGCGTCTCGCCCGCGGCGAGAGCGTGGGAACCCTGTTCGATCCGCCGGCGGAGCGCCTGGACATCGCACCCCGCAAACTGTGGATCGCGCTGGGCGACAAGGCCCACGGCTCGGTGACGGTTGATGACGGTGCTGCGAAGGCGCTGGTCAGCCGTGGCTCTTCCCTGCTTGCGGTGGGTATTCGCGAGGTCGATGGCCAGTTTGCCGAGGGCGATGTGCTCGATGTGTGCGATCCGAGCGGTATGGTCGTCGCCCGCGGTATCGCCGAGGCCGATTCGGACGTGCTGGAGCTTGCAGCCGGCCGCCGCCAGGACCAGATCGCCAGCAACCGCCTGCTCGCTAACCTGGCCGAGAAGCCGGCGATACACAGGGATAACTTGATCGTATTTGCATAAAGAAAGACAGCGCTGCGGATCGTTTCCTGCAGCGCTGTCTTTCTCGTGCCGGCACTTGGGGACGTTCCTTATGTGCCGGCACTTTGGGACACTCCTTAGCTAGAAGATCCGGCGCAGGTCTCCGCGGTTGAGCGCTTCGTCGAAGAGGTGCTTGAACACCACGCTGCCGTGCAGGCCGTCGTGCTCGAACTCGTTGGTCACCCAGGCATGCGAGTTGCCCACGCGGCTGAGCGTATCGAGCTGCATGCCCGAATCGACGTACATGTCGTCGAAATACACCGCGGCCTGGAGTGGCACCTCGTTGCAGGCTAGGCGCTGCGGGTCGTAGATCTTGTCCCAGCTGGTGTCTTCCATCAGCAGGTCCATGGCGGGCTTAAACGGCATAAGCTCGGGCATCTGCTCAAACATCCACGGGAACATGGCCTCGCCGGTAAACATGAGCGGGCGCGCGAGTGTGTCGAACTCGGCACGATGGGCCTTCTCCTCTGCTGCGGCCCAGCGAATGGGCATGGTGTCGCCGTCGGCGTAGATAAACTCCTGCAGCGTCCAGTACAGCGGGTTTGTACGCGTGTTGGTGCGCTCGAAGGCGCGCATCAAAAAGCTGTCGGATACCGAGGAGCCGCAGCTAAGCGTACCGTCGCCAGTAACAAACGCGTGATCGATAATCCAATGCATGCGCTCAAAGCTCGGCTTCATGCCAAAGTCGCTGCCCATGAGCTGTAGGCGCTCGACCGTCATCGGCGAGCCGTCGGGCAGCACGGGCTTCTGGGCCTCGAGCGCATCGGCCAGGGCTGCCACGCGGTCGACGTCAGCGGGGTAGCGGTCGTAATACTGCTGCGTCTTGGCGGCCATGCGCGGGAAGGTGTGCGCGTAGACCTCGCTTGCGCTCGCCGGCACGTGGGGGATGCCGCCGCAGGTAAAGCTTGCCGCTATGCCCTCGGGGAAGAGCGACAGATAGCTCAACGTCAAAAAGCCGCCGTAGCTCTGCCCGAGTGTGACCCAGGGCTTGCCGACAAAGCCCACCAGGCGCAGGTACTCAAAATCGCGCACGATGGAGCTGGCGAGGTGGCGCTTGAGGAAATCCGCCTGCGAGCGTGCAGCATCGGAGCCGGCCGCCGTCGCGCGCTCACCCAGTGCCTTGATCGTGCGTCCGTCCACGCAGCTACTGCGTCCGGTGCCGCGCTGGTCGGGAAGGACCACGCGGAAGTGCTTGACGGCCTCCTCGATCCAGCCGTCGCTTGTGGGCGTCAGCGGACGCGGGCTCTCGCCGCCGGGGCCGCCCTGCAAAAACAGGAGCAGTGGCAGATCGTCGTTGATGCGGTCGGGCGCGCAAACCACGCGGTAGAAGAGCTTGATGCTCTCGGGCGCGCCGGCGATGGGTGCCGGCATAGCGCCGCGGCGCATGGTGCTGCCGACGGCCAGGAGCATCGGCTCCAGGCCGCGCCAGTCAAGGGGGACGTCGATGCTGTGGTCCTCGACGTAAAGGCCGGGGACGTGGTACGAAGTGATGAGGGCCATGTGAGTCTTCCGTTCGTTGCGGTGTTTCGGGTTGACCAATTCTACCGCCGCGGGCGAGGCCATGCGCAAATCGGCTACCATGGTTGCAAACTTCTAGGAGAAAGGGCCGCCCATGTCGGTCGATATAGCCACGTATGTCCACGATCTTGCCGTTGCCGCCAAGGCAGCGTCGGCCTCGCTTGCCACGGCGAGCGATGAGCAGCGCCAGGAGGCCGTGCGCGCCATGGCCGCAGCACTGCGCAACGGTGTCGACTCCATCGTCGCCGCCAACGAGCTCGATATGTCCGCTGCGCGCGATGCGGGTACCTCGGCCGGACTGCTCGATCGCCTGCTGCTGACGCCCGAGCGCGTCGAGGGCATGGCCGCCGGCCTGGAAAAGCTCGCCGAGCTGCCCGATCCCGTGGGCCGCGTGCTCGACCACCGTATACTCGCAAGCGGCGTGGACCTGACCCGCGTGAGTGTGCCACTGGGTCTGGTCGCCATGGTGTATGAGGCGCGCCCCAACGTGACGGCCGATGCCGCGGGCATCTGCATCCGCACCGGCAACGCCTGCATTCTGCGCGGCGGCTCGCTGGCCTATCACTCGTGTGCCATGATTGCCGAGCTGCTGGCCGATGCGCTCGAGGCCAAGGGCTTCCCGCGCGAGGCCGTGTCGATGATCGAGTCCACCGACCGCGAGGCCACCGGCGAGCTCATGAAGCTCCGCGGTATTGTCGACGTACTCATTCCGCGCGGAGGTGCAGGCCTGATCCAGCGCTGCGTGCGCGAGTCGCTTGTGCCGGTGATCGAGACGGGCACGGGCAACTGCCACATCTACGTGCATGAATCCGCCGACTTTGATAAGGCGCTCAACATTATCGTTAATGCCAAGACCCAGCGCGTAGGCGTGTGCAATGCCGCCGAGTCGCTGCTGGTCGACCGTGCTGTGGCCGATGCGTTTTTGCCCGCGGTCGTGACCGTGCTGCATGACCACGGCGTGCTGATTCACGGCGACGAGGCAACCTGCGCCGCATGCGCCGATGCCGGGCTTGTGGAGGGCGATGACTACGTCGCCGCGACTGAGGAGGACTGGGGTCGCGAGTACCTGGCGCTCGAGATGAGCGTGAAGGTCGTGGCAAACGAGGACGAGGCCATCGCACACATCAACCGCTACGGCACGATGCACTCCGAGGCCATCGTTGCCGAGGATACGGATGCTTGCGAGCGCTTCCTCGATGCTGTCGATGCCTCGGCCGTGTACTCCAACGCCAGCACTCGCTTTACTGACGGCGGCGAGTTTGGCCTGGGCGCCGAGATCGGCATCTCGACCCAAAAGCTCCACGCCCGTGGCCCCTTTGCCGCCGAGGCCCTCACCACCTACAAATACAAGCTCCGCGGCACCGGCCAGGTCCGCCCCTAACGCCCGCGCAAGAAAAACCACCACAAAGGTGCCTGTCCCCTTTGTGGTGGTTTTAGGTGGCGTGGGCGGTTAGGCCTGGAAGGTATCGCGGTCGGGGGCGAAGGACTGCATGGCCGCGATGGTGCGGTCGAAAAGCTCGGGGAGCTCCCAGCCCAGCATCTCGGCGCCCTGCGTAATCACGTCGCGCGAGCAGCCGGCGGCAAAGCGCTTGTCCTTGAACTTCTTCTTGAGCGACTTGGTCGTAAAGTCCATGACGCTTTTGCTCGGACGCATGATAACGGCGGCCCCGATCAGGCCGGTAAGTTCGTCGCACGCAAATAGGATCTTCTCCATCTGCGACTCGGGCTTGGGCAGCGAGGCGTTGAAATCGGACGTGTGCGTCTGGATGGCGCGAATGAGCTCGGGAGACGCACCTTCGCCCTCAAGAATCTCGGCAGCATAGATGGTGTGGTTCATGGGGTCGTCCTCATGCTCCTCCCAATCCAGGTCGTGCAGCAGACCGACGATGCCCCAAAACTCCTCGTTCTCGGGGTCGAACTCGCGCGCAAAGTAGCGCATAGTGCCCTCGACCGTCTCGCCATGGGTGATGTGGAACGGGTCCTTGTTGTGCTCGTTGAGCAGTTCGAACGCGCGGTCGCGGGTGATTCCGGCGGTAAGCGGCTCTGCCATAAGAGACTCCTTGTGCTCGTGGGTATCGATAAGAATGAATACTACTAGAACAAGAAAACCACCACAAAGGTGCCTGTTTCCTTTGTGGTGGTTTTTGGCGTGGATGGGTTAGTTGAGGGCGGCTTGGGCTAGGCGGGCTTCGGCATCCTCCTCGGTGACGCCCAAGGCCACAGCGAACTCCTCGATGGAGCGGCGCTTGGCTTCCTTGAGTACGCGCATGTAGTAGGAGCTGGGCTTTTTATCAGCTTCCTCGGCCTGGCGAATGCGGTGCATCATGGTCTTTGCCACGCGGACCGTCTCGGGCGCGCCCAGCTTGAGCTGCTGCTTAAAGTGTGTCTCCTCAAGCGAGCTGTTGCGCTCGGTAAAGGTGTCGCACTCCAGCTCGTCATAGTGGCTCAGCAGGTGCTCGGCATCTTGCTGCGAGATGGCGGCGTGCAAACGGTCGGCCTGCGCCACGGGGTACATGAGGATCGTCTGCGCATGTCCCTGCTTGGTCTCGAGCAGCAGCATGGGCTGCGGTGTGTCGTCCCTAAAACCGACGACGGTGCAGACTCCCTGACCCGGATGAATGACGTGTTGACCGATTGAGAACATGCTACCTCCAACTTATACGAATTTACGTATGTCTAGAATAACACGCTGACGTGCGTAAACCCTTACTTTATGCAGGAAAAGCACACAACTCTGATAGGTAAGAGTATTCGATAACAGGCGCAGCTCATTCACACCTTTATGCATTTTAACGCCTGCATAATCTGCAGGCAGACCGGCATCTTTGAGTGACTCCATACAAGCTGTAGTCATTTTTGTGCATATGCAATATCTATTAGCTTTACCCTGCGACAGTGCCCGTCGCTTGTGATAGAGTGCTACAAACTCTGGCTTTTGCCCTACGAGTGACCAAGAGCTCGGGGGCTTTAACACAAGGAGGATCTATGCCCGAGAAGATTGAAGAGCTGGTACGCGCTGCGCTTGCTGCGGCCCAGGAGGCCGGCGACCTTTCCGCATTTGAACTTGACGATTGCGCTATCGAGCGACCGGCTGACACTTCTCATGGCGAGTGGACCTCTACCATGGCCCTGAAGTCCGCCAAGCTGGCCCACTGCGCCCCGCGCAAGATCGCCGAGGCCATCGTTGCCCATATGCCCGAGGACCCCGCGATCGAGAAGGTCGAGATCGCAGGCCCCGGCTTCATCAACTTCTACCTCTCTGTCGCCGTCAAGAATGCCATCTTTGGCGAGGCTCGCGAGAAGGGCATGGACTTCGCTAAGTCCAACGTCGGCGGTGGCCTGAAGACCCAGGTCGAGTTCGTTTCCGCTAACCCCGTCGGCCCCATGCACATCGGCCATGGCCGCTGGGCCGCTCTGGGCGACTCCCTCTGCCGCGTTATGGATCACGCCGGTTACGACATCCAGCGTGAGTTCTACATCAATGACCACGGCTCTCAGATGAACACCTTTGGCAACTCCATCAGCACGCGCTATATGCAGCTTGCCGACATCATCGCCAAGCAGGGTGTGGATATCGACGAGGCTCACAAGCTGCTGATCGCAGACCGCGACGCCTTTGTTGCCGACGAGAACGACGAGCACCCCGAGACTCATCCGTACCAGGACAACTTTGCCGAGACTCTGGGCAAGGACTCCTACGGCGGCGACTACATCATCGACGAGGCCGCCGAGTTCTGGCGCACCGACGGCGACAAGTGGGTCGACGCCGATCCGCAGGAGCGCATGGAGAGCTTCCGCGAGCGCGGCTACGTAAAGATGGTCGACAACATGCGCGACCTCTGCCACGCCGTCAATTGCGACTTCGATCGTTGGTACTCCGAGCGTTCGCTGTACGTGAAGGACACCGAGGGCGAGACCGCCGGTACCTCTGCCGTTGACCGCGCTTTTGAGAAGCTCGACAAGATGGGCTACCTCTACACCAAGGACGGCGCCCTGTGGTTCCGCTCCACCGACCTGGGCGATGACAAGGACCGCGTCCTGATCAAGTCCGACGGCGAGTACACCTACTTCGCCTCCGACGTTGCCTATCACTGGGATAAGTTCCAGCGCGTCGACCATGTCATCGACATCTGGGGCGCCGACCACCACGGCTACATCGAGCGCGTCCGCTGCGTCTGCGACGCTCTGGGTTACCCCGGCAAGTTTGAGGTTCTGCTGGGCCAGCTCGTCAACCTGCTGCGTAACGGCAAGCCCGTCCGTATGTCCAAGCGCAAGGGCACCATGGTGACCCTGCAGGAGCTCGTCGACGAGGTCGGCTCCGACGCCGCCCGTTACACGCTCATCTCCAAGAGCTCCAACCAGATGGTCGACTTCGATATCGAGGCCGTCAAGAAGCGCGACAACTCCAACCCGGTGTACTACGTGCAGTACGCTCACGCCCGCGTGTGCTCCATCCTGCGCCGTGCCGCCGACGTTACGCCCGAGCAGGCTGACGAGATGGGCATGAAGGCCGTCGCCGCCAAGGCCATCGGTGAGAACGTCGATTACTCGCTACTGACCGACCCGACCGAGCTTGCCCTTTCGCGCAAGCTCAACGAGCTCACCGACCTGATTGCCAGCTGCGCTCGCGACCGCGCCCCGTTCCGTCTGACGCACTTTGCCGAGGAACTCGCCGGCGACTTCCACAGCTTCTACGCTGCCTGCCAGGTTCTGCCGAGCGAGGGCCGTCCCGTCGATCCCGAGCTTTCGCGCGCCCGTCTGGCTGCTTGCGACGCCGTCCGCGTGACGCTCGCTCTGGTGCTCACCCTCGTTGGCGTTTCCGCGCCCGAGCAGATGTAATCTGCGAGTCATTTGACCGTGAAGGTTTGGTTTAACTGAGCCTTGAAAGCCCGATCTCCCACGGAGGTCGGGCTTTTTGCAAACGCCGACGTATTGACGAATTTGGAACTGCTGGAAATACGAAACTATGCCGGTTTACTACGATGAAATGAAAAATTCCAACCACGCCGGCTTTTCGCAAAAAAGTGCAAGGCATCTACCTGCGGTTTTAGTTCAACAAGTTTCGGAGTGGTCGCGGCTGAGCGATTCATCGTAGTAAACCGCCATAGTTTTGGCGGAGGCAGTCAGATTTGTGGGTGTTAAACCAAAGAGCGCCCCTTTTGACTAGTCGTTTAAGAGCGTTCCCAATGACTAAGTTGCAGGTGGCGGCGGTTGTGTTACACTAACGCTGCGTATATGACGCAATCATCTCGATACAGATCAATGATGTCCGTCGGTATTTGACGGAACTAGACTGTTTAGCCGCCCTGAAGGTTTATGCAGGGAGCATGTGATCACAGGGCTTGAAAAGAAAGTTGAGCAAACACTGTGTCTGATCAACAGCAAGAAAACGAAATAACGACGACGCAAGGCGCTCCCGCTGCACCGGTTGTGTCGGACCAGGTCGCGGCGCCCGCGCAAGCCTCGGCTCCTGAGACGCCTAAGGCTGCTTCGACGCCTACGCCTTCAGCGGCTGAGAAAGCCGTGCCTGCAACTGGTGAGGAGGCTGTTCCGGTAAAGCCCAAGCGCACGCGCCGCACGGCCAAGCCTGTCGCTGACGGCGAGGTGGTCACCAAGCCCAAGCGCCGTACTACGCGCACGACGCGTGCCAAGCGCACCGTTGTAGCTGACTCCTCGGCGCCGATTTCCGATGAGGTCGCGCAGGCACGTGCGTTGGCGCAGATTAGCGAGGCTCAGGTGGTGCGCGCCCGCCGTCGTGCTGCCGAGCGTGAGGCCGCGGCTCTGACCGAGCTTGCAGCTCCGTCTGTGCCCGAGACGCCTGCTGCCACCGAGACGCCTGCCGCCGACCAGCCGACCGAGAAGCCGGCACCGCGCACACGCCGTCGCACGGCTGCTAAGGCCGAGCAGGTTGCTGAACAGGCAACCCTCGAGCTCACTGAGGCTTCGGTCCGTTCCGCGGCAGGGGAGGGCACATCGCCTGCTGAGCCCGCTGCGCCTGTCGAGGCCAGCGAAGTTCCCGTTGTCGATCCGGCTTTGCGCCCGCACCGTCGCGGTCGCAAGCCCAAGGCCTTCGTCGAGGCAGAGAAGGCCGCAGCCGCAGCTGCAGCCGCTCGGGATGCTGCGGCGACCGCCGAGTCTGCAACCGCCGCCGACGCGCCCGTCCAGGATGCTACGACTTCCGAGGCCGTTTCTGTCGATGCCGAGCCCGCCGACGTCCGTCCCGGTCGCAGCCGTCGTACTGCTTCTAAGCGCACGTCCAAGGCCAAGACTGCCAAGAAGGGTGCGTCCGAGGATTCCGCCGAGACGACCGTCGATGCATCGACTGATGCCGCCGAGCCCCAGGACATCGAACAGCCTGCGTCTGAGAATCCCAAGCGCGGTCGTAAGAAGTCCGCTAAGGCCAAGGCGTCCGAGCAGCAGGCTGATGCCGAAGCGCAGATTGATTCCGGCGCCGAGGCCAATGACGCCGCTGCGGCCGATACCGACGCCGCCGCAACCGATGGCGCCGCGCCCGGCGTGGCCGAAGACGGCGCTCGCCCCAACCGTCGCCAGCACAAGCGCAACGAGGAGCGCAATGAGCGCAAGGACGACCGCAACAACGACCGCCGCAACCGCCAGCGCGATCGCAAACAGCGCAACAAGGAGCGCAACGCCGCCCCCACCGAGCCCACGCTTTCGCGTGAGGAACTCGCGGCCATGAAGGTCGCCGAGCTGCGCGAGAAGGCCAAGGAGTTCGAGATCGAGACGACCGGCAAGAAGAAAGCCGAGCTCGTCGAGGAGATCTACGTCACCGCCGCGAAGGCCGAGGGCTTCCGCGACATCAAGGGTATCCTGCAGATTCGTCCGGACAGCTCCGGTATCATCCATGCCCACGGTTACATGAAGTCCAACGACGACGCCTTCGTCCCTGCCTACCTCATCCGCTCCGCGCGTCTGCGCACGGGCGACGTCATCGAGGGCTCGCTGCGTCCTTCGCGCGGCGGCGACAAGCGCGCCGGCCTCGCCAAAATCACGACCGTCAACGGTCTGGACCCCGAGCAGATTCGCAACCGCCCCAAGTTCGGTGACCTCACCCCGGTCTATCCCAACGAGCCGCTGCGCATGGAGCATGGCAAGGACTCCATTACCGGTCGCGCCATCGACATCGTGTCGCCGATCGGCAAGGGTCAGCGTGGCCTGATCGTGTCCCCGCCCAAGGCCGGCAAGACCACGATCCTCAAGAAGATCTGCCAGTCTATCTCGATTAACAACCCCGAGGTGCACCTCATCTGCCTGCTCGTCGACGAGCGCCCCGAAGAGGTTACCGATATGCAGCGTTCCATCAAGGGCGAGGTTGTGGCGTCGACCTTCGATATGCCCGCCGACAACCACACTCGTGTGGCAGAGCTCGTCATCGAGCGCGCCAAGCGCATCGTGGAGCTGGGCGGCGATGTCGTGGTGGTGCTCGACTCCATCACGCGTCTTGCCCGCGCCTACAACTTGGCGGCGCCCGCCTCAGGCCGCATCCTTTCGGGCGGCGTCGATTCGGCGGCCCTGTATCCGCCCAAGCGCTTCCTGGGCGCAGCCCGTAATATCGAGAACGGTGGCTCGCTCACCATCCTGGCCTCTGCCCTCATCGACACCGGTTCCAAGATGGACGAGGTCATCTTTGAGGAGTTCAAGGGCACCGGCAACATGGAGCTTAAGCTCGACCGCGACCTAGCCGATCGCCGCATCTTCCCGGCTATCGACCCCGTTGCCTCCGGTACGCGTAACGAGGACCTGTTGGTCGACGAGCAGATGCGTCCGTTTGTCTTTGGTCTACGTCGCATTCTTGCCGGCATGAACAACACCGAGCGCGCGGCCGCATCGTTTATCAAGGGTCTAAAGGGCACCAACACCAACCAGGAGTTCCTGGTGCGTTCGGCCAAAAAGCACAGCGACTACGAGCAGACGTTCTAGGTTGTAATCCACACGCAGCGTTAATCATCAATGCGATAAAGGGTCGGGGCTTTGAGCCTCGGCCCTTTTCTATATCGCCGCTTCGCACTTATTTTTGACCATAAGACTTGCAAGCAGCAGGTTTCCCGTTTCAATCCGACATCGTCGCTTGCAATCGATAGGGCGGTTTCGCATAATAGCTCTTAAGCTTCGCGACGGAAAACGCAGATGAAACGAACCATATACCGTTGCTTTGGGGCATAGCCCCGCTTCATCTTCTCTCGCGCAGCCAACTGAATGATGCGATTTGGGTGCTGGAAGATGGGGAGAGCTCATGGCTTCTTCTGATGCAACACAACGAGCAGTCCTTGCCGGACTTTCGTGCGGGATCGGCCTTGCCGCTCCCGTGGTTATGTATGCCGCGACGCTGCCGTTTTCGTCGGTGAACGAGACGGTCGTGGCGGGTGCGGTTCCCTTCGCCGTGGGTGCGGTGGCGGGCGTGGGTATCTATGCCGCCTCGCTGGGTATCTCCGAGTACCGTGCGCAGCGTGAAGAGCGTCTGTTCCAGCCCGATGCCATGGGCGGTGCCGCCAATCTCAATCAGCATCAAAGCGAGTTCAAGACCGCCTCGATTCCAGCCCAGCAGCAGGATGCGACTCCTTACGCTGCGACTTCTGATTCTCAGGCTCAGGCGGAGCAGTCTACCTCGGCATTCCTTTCCGGCCTGACTGGTGCGTTCCAGCGCCGTCATGCCGATGATGGTGTCCCTACCATCGCTCGAGCCGCAGATGCTATGGACGAGGACGAGGCTTGGTCCATGATCGACAGTATGCTCGACGACGATTCGCCGGTGAGCTGCGACCCTGCACACTCGCGCGACGTCTATCAAGTCGCCATCGACGAGCTCACCAACGGCGGGCAGACCGGCTCCTTCAATCGCGACGACATCGCCGCCGCGGCACGCGCCGTGTCTGGTTCCCAGGCCGCCCCTGCGGGCAGCACGGCGGCTTTCGTGGCACTCGTTGCCAACGCGGCAGCCAATAACGCCTACAACGCTACCTCGGCGGACGCGAACGCTTCTGCCGACAATTCGTACGTTGATGAAGCCATGACTGCGGACGAGGAGGCCGTTGCCGCCCGCCGTGCCGCCGAAAGCTCGCTGTGGGGCGCTCCTGCCCAGCAGCAGGCGGCTGAGGCTGCGCCGTACAATGCAAACCTCGCCAGCATGCCTATCATCTCCGGTGCCGCGGACATCGATCTCGATGACCTCGATGAGCCTGCGGCCATCACCGCATCGATTGATGTCCAAGATCGCATCGACACCGGCGACCTTCCGGACGCCTCGCTCGAGGTTGATGTTCCCATGCCCGATTACTCGGGCCACGAGGACATGTGGGCCGCCGCCACCGCGATTCTGGATGAGATTGACGAGCCTGCTCCTGTTACGGCCCCCGCTCCCGTCGCTGCCCCTCAGCCTGCTGCCCCCGCCTATGTCGGTCGTCACAGCGCTGTGTTCCCCGAGGATACTGCCCGTATCTCGCGCGAGAGCATCGAGCGGGCCGAGGCTATTGCCGCCGGCATTATGGAAAACCGTCGTCACGAGCGCGTCAATCAGATCCTCGAGGAAGAGATCGAGCGCCTGCAGTCCTCTACCGCCAAGCGTACGGGCCGTGCTTATCTGAGCGTTATCGAGGGCGGTACCGCCAGCTTCGCGCCGCTCCGCGCGGAGGCATAACTTCTGCATGGTTAAGATCAATCGAAAATGGGCGGTTGTAACCTGCCTGATGGCGCTCTTGATCTGGGGCAATTCGCTGGTTCCCGGCTCGGGGTCGGGCTCGCTGAGCCTAACGGTCATGGAAGCTATCCGCGGTTTCCTGCACGGCGTGGGACTTCCATATGAATGGGTGACCAACTTTGTTGTTCGCAAGTGCGCGCATTTTACCGAGTATATGGTGCTCGGCATCTTGGCAACGCACGCCTTTGATTTTGAGGGCTGGCGCACCTTTGACGTGCTGCTGCCCACGGCGGTGTTCCTGCTGCTGATTCCCTCGATTGACGAGACGATTCAGCTCTTTGTGCCGGGACGCGCCGGCATGATCACCGATGTGATGATCGACTGCTGTGGAGCGGCAATGGGCGTTGTGCTCCGATATCTCTTACGGTCGCTGATATGCGCCAAAAAAGCCGCCTAGGACGTATTGTTTGGTCCTAGGCAGCCTTTTTTATTTGAGGCTTATATGAGGCGTGGTGGCGTCGTTCCGTAGGTCGGATTTGCCGAGCGCGCCACGCCCTGTGGGTGCGTCTGCTACTGAAGCGCCTGGGCGCCCAGGGCCAAGCAGCCCATGATGCCCTGCTTGCCCTCGAGGCTGTTGTTGACAATGTAGGTATCGATGTCGTTGACCTCGGGCGTGACGATATAGCCGTTGAGCATTTCGGCGCACTTTTTGCGTGCGAGCGGCACGATGGGGGTGTGGTCGGCCACGCCGCCGCCGATGATGATCTTCTGCGGGGCATAGCACAGCGTGTAGGTCATGAGCGCCTGTGCCAGGTAGCCTGCGAGCAGGTCCATGGCCTCCGGGTCATCGGCCATGTCTCCGGCGCTCTTGCCATCCCAGCGCTTTTTAACGGCAGGGCCGGCGATGAGGCCCTCGAGGCAGTTGTCGTGGAAGGGGCAGGCGCTATGCTCGCCGATGGTGTCGCGCGGGTCGCGAGTGACCAGGATATGGCCGGCCTCGGGATGCATCATGCCATGCACGAGCTTACCGCCCGAGAGAACGCCGGCGCCCACGCCGGTGCCGATGGTCAGATAAACCACGTCAGTGAGGCCCTGAGCGCAACCAAAGGTGACCTCGCCCAGGCAGGCGACGTTGACGTCGGTGTCGTAGCCGCAGGGAATATTGAGCTCGTTTTGGATGGTGCCCAGCAGGTCGAAGTAGCGCCATGCCGTTTTGGGCGTCTCCAGGATCTTGCCGTATTGGGGCGAGGCAGGGTTGACTGCGGTGGGGCCAAATGCGCCGATGCCCAGCGCGGCGATGCCCTTGTTCGCAAACCATGCGTTGACGGCCTCAACGGTCTCCTGCGGGGTCGTGGTCGCGATCTGCTCACGCTCCAGGACCGTACCGTCTGCATAGCCCGTGGCGCAGACCATCTTGGTGCCGCCGGCCTCGAGCGCTCCGATAAGCTGCTGTTCTGCCATAGTATTCCTCTCTCTGGGACGAGTTGCTCCGTGACTAAAGTATAGGGCTCTAAACCATTTAAGAAAGCGCTATAAAAAGAAGCCTCGCAACGTGGCGGGCGGTGCGAGGCTTCTTTGGTTGCTTTAGTTGCCGGGCCGTCCTTACCCGCGCGGCTTGATTTTATCACGTAGCGACTTGAGGTTCTCCAGTGCCGCGTTAAGCGTCTCGTCCCGCTTGGCAAAGTGGAAACGAATCAGATGGTTGACGGGCTCGCGGAAGAAGCTCGAGCCGGGCACGGCGCCCACGCCCACCTTGGATGCGAGATCCTCGCAGAATTCGAGGTCGCTGTCATAGCCAAACTCAGAGATGTCCATCATGACGTAGTAGGCGCCCTGCGGCACGTTATGCTCAAGACCGATGCTATCGAGCCCCTGGCAGAACAGGTCGCGTTTGGCGGTGTAGAGGTCGAGGACCTCATCGTAATAGCTGTCGTCGAAGTTGAGGGCGGTGACAACGGCTTCCTGCAGGGGAGCGGCGGCACCCACGGTGAGAAAGTCGTGGACCTTCTTGATACGCTCGGTGATCTGGGCCGGGGCGATGGTGTAGCCCAAGCGCCAACCGGTGATGGAGTACGTCTTAGACAGCGAGCTGCAGCTGATGGTTCGCTCGAACATGCCGGGCAGCGTGGCCATATAGACGTGCTCGTGGGGCGCGTAGACGATGTGCTCGTATACCTCGTCGGTAATGCAGTAGGCGTCGTACTTTTTGCAGAGGTCGGCGATGAAAGTGAGCTCCTCGCGCGTAAAGACCTTGCCGCAAGGGTTGGAAGGGTTGCACAGGACGATGGCCTTGGGGTCGTTGTCGCGGAAGGCTGCCTCGAGCGTCTCGCGGTCAAAGTCGAATGTGGGCGGGTTGAGCGGCACATAGATGGGCTCGGCACCCGAGAGAATGGTGTCAGCGCCGTAGTTCTCGTAGAACGGCGAGAAGATGACGACCTTGTCTCCGGGGTTCGTAACCGTCATCATGGCGGCCATCATGGCCTCGGTGGAGCCGCAGGTGACCACGATATTCTGGTTGGGGTCGATCGGCATGCCCATAAAGTGCTCCTGTTTGGCGGCGAGCGCCTCGCGCATGGCCTGGGAGCCCCAGGTAATGGAGTACTGGTGGTAGAGCGGCTTGGGGTCGGCGGCGATGGTGCTCAGGCTGTTGAGCAGCTGCGCCGGAGGATCGAAGTCGGGGAAGCCCTGCGACAGGTTGACGGCATCGTACTTATTGGAGATGCGTGTCATGCGGCGGATGACCGAATCGGTAAATGTTGCCGTGCGGTTGGAGAGTTCTTTCATGCCGGTCCTTTCGAGGATTTGCAGTGGGGCAAGTTTACTCCTATGGAACCGGTGGGAATTGCTCGAAACGCGCTCGAAAAACTCTTTTCAAAATTCTTGAAAATTGGGGCTTGCATCGCGTGGCGTTCCTTGCAATAATAGTCGAGCGCGAAGCGCACAGGACACGGTGGGTGTAGCTCAGTTGGCTAGAGCGACGGGTTGTGGTCCCGTAGGTCGAGGGTTCGAGTCCCTTTACCCACCCCAGTTCTTGCTTCGTGTTGATATCGGGTCGTTAGCTCAGTTGGTAGAGCAGGGGACTCTTAATCCCAAGGTCCAGGGTTCGAACCCCTGACGGCCCACCACACGATATCTCCTCTAAAGTCCGCCATAACGGACTTTAGCTTTGGGTCGTTAGCTCAGTTGGTAGAGCAGGGGACTCTTAATCCCAAGGTCCAGGGTTCGACCCCCTGACGGCCCACCAAAGCATGTTAAAGCGACTGGCTTAGGCTGGTCGCTTTTTTGTTAACCTCGCATGGGGTCGAACCCGAAAGGGCGCGGCCGCTTTCACAGATTGAGTCTACCCTGGGGATCGGTGAAACCGTCAGTACCCTCCTTGAGTTTCTTCTCGTCTGCCTTCACGCGACGCTCGAGCTTTTTTGTATCCTCGGCAGGCGGTAGGTTCTCGGGAACAATTCCGCGGTCGATGAGGCTGCCACGCACGCTCGTGTTGTTCTCGACGTGTTCTTGTTTGATCTGGTCCAGACCGTACAAGTCGTGTTCCTCGGCGTTGAAGGCCGTCATCGAGTTCGTGAGGTCCTTTGCTTTGATGAGGACATCGGCTAACCTGTCCGCCAATGCCGCGCTCTTGGGTACGCCGAGCTGCTGCTTCATTTCCGCCGTGCTTCTGCCGCCGAATAACGCCTCATCGCCCTTCGACTTGATGATCGCGAATCCTTTGGAGTCCACGCCGCGTTTGAACGCAATACCCGAGAGCTGTTTCTCTGAATCGGATAGCGAGTGGCGCGCCTGCAAGCGCTGAATCTCTGCGAAGCGCTGCTCTATGAGCTCTTGGCGGCGCGTCTGCACGGCAAAGTATGCCTGGGCGAGCGCGATCTCTGGCTTGTTTGAATCTCCGTTCTGTGCGATTAAATAGCATGCATAGCGCGTAAGTTTGTAGTCTTTAACCGCGCGAGCGGCGACACCGGCAGTTACCATTTTCGTGGTGTCACGAAAATGGGAATCAACTGGAGTTTTGTTTGTTTCGCACGAGACTTTTGCCCTCTTAACAACTTCGGCGAAGTTCTCCCATCGAGTGTACCCCATGGGTTCCATTAAATCGCGTGCGAGCCAATACTCAACGCCGTCTTCCACATGGGCGTAGCTGTCAAGTTCGACACGCCATTTCTCGATATCCCTGCTGTCCATATCTCCTCCTCGCTGGTCTATTTTCTATGCGGGCTTTGCCCGCTCTATATTCAGAATAAGGATACGCTGTCGTGCGGACACGAATGGGCCCCGTGCTGCTTCAAGCTCACGGGGCCCATGGATATCGATTGATTGTGTTCTGCTTTAGATAGGTGTCCGGTTTAATCCGCTCGATAGTGCGATCCGAGACTTTCGGTCCGCTTACGCATGGCTTTGACCATCTCCGTCGACAGCTGAATCTGCGACTGTAGGCGGGCGAGGGCTGCGATCTCGCTGTCATCGGCATGCGGCTTGCTCAGCGCCATGGCCTTGTCTTGCAGGCTTTCAAGCTGTTGCAGGGCCTCGGATAGGCCTGTTTCGGTCCTGTTGATCATGCAATAGGTGCTCATCGTGTGCCTAAGGCTGTGTGTCAGGCGATCGGCATCTGTTGTGGCAATGCCGTACTGGGGGAGGGTGATATCCGTCTTCAGGGCCGCTTCAGGCTCTTTCTGCGCTGTGAGGGCTGCCGATGCGCCCGCGATACGTCCGAATACGATGCCCTTGGCGCTTGACAAGCCACCAATGCGGTCGGCGCCGTGCATGCCGCCTGTCGCCTCGCCGCAAGCGTAGAGGCCCTCAACGCCCGTGTGCGCGGTCTTATCGATCTTGATGCCGCCGTTAGCAGCGTGGGCATACATCGCAACGCGCATCTCGTCGGTCGGCGCGATGCCGTGCTCGTCTTGCAGCCAGGTGGCAAAGGTCTGCACAAACTCTGGGACATCCTCGCGGGGGAAGTCGTAGTGGAGTGCCAGGCCTTCGACACCTGCCTGATCGATGACGAGATCGATAGCGCGGGAGGCCAAGCGTGACGTGAAGGGACCATATCCAGAGCGCTGCTCGAGCAGGTCGTCCAGCTTGTCGTCGGCAATATCTACCGGCTGGTCTACGTGCACGTAGCGCCAGGTTTTCTCATTGAAGACCAAGTTACGCCTGGGCTCGATGAAGCCGGGCATCATCTGCATGAACTCTATATTAGTAAGTGTTGCGCCGTGCGCCAGCGCGATGGCCTGCGAGGAACTGAGCACATCAGCCGACGTAAGGCTGCGCTCGAACAGGCCGCCTGTGCCACCGGCTGCGATGACCGTGGCCTTGGCAGCAAAGGGCACGATTCGATTTTCGGTAAGGTCGTAGAGTACGGTTCCGGTTATTCTGCCGTTCGTGTCCTCAACAAGGTCGATAAGCTCATGGCGGGGGAGCAGGCGAATGCCGAGCGACTCGATCCAGGTCGTCAAAGCGTCCTCAAGGGGCTTGCGGGTGAGGCCGCGCCACATGCGCGTCTTGTGGTCAAAGCAGGGGATAAATTGCTTTTGTTGAGCACTCTTGGCGCTTTGCGGACGCTGGAGCTCAACGCCCAGGTCTTGCTCGAGCCAGTCAATCGCTTGGGGAATGCCGTGGACGAACGTCTGGACGAGCTCGGGGTCGGCAACGCCGCCGCCGACGGCCAGGATGGTGTCGATGAGGTCCTGCTCGTCGTCTTCGTCGACGGGACCGATGAGGCCGAGGCCCCAGGTACCCGGGAAGAAGCTCGATCCACTCATGGTCTTGCCGGCGCTTGCCACAGTGACGGTTGCACCCGTGCGTGCCGCTTCGATGGCGGCACAAAGGCCCGCAATGCCAGATCCAATTACCAGTACATCAGTCGATTCCATCGGATTCCTTTCTCGTCCGGCGCATTGTCGCACGGGTGATCGGCAATGGGGCCGCAAAGACCCGGCAAATCGGTAAAGGGCAAATATGGCAGGTGGGCGTCATGGGCGCTCTGACGCTCCATCTCATCACATCTTGTATTTCGTCCCAACTGATATATCGGCATTAGCTACCCTGCGACAGCGCAAACAAAAAGAGCCGCTACCCGGGTGGGTAGCGGCTCCAAAGCTCAACTATATGAGCATCGCGCGGGCGCGATTAGGCCTTGAGGGCCTCCTCGACGGCGACAGCGCAGGCGACGGTGGCACCGACCATGGGGTTGTTGCCCATGCCGATGAGACCCATCATGTCGACGTGCGCAGGCACGGAGGAAGAACCGGCGAACTGGGCGTCGGAGTGCATGCGGCCCATGGTGTCGGTCATGCCGTAAGAGGCAGGGCCGGCGCCCATGTTGTCCGGGTGCAGGGTACGGCCAGTGCCGCCACCAGAAGCGACGGAGAAGTACTTCTTGCCAGCCTCGAGGCGCTCCTTCTTGTAGGTGCCAGCGACGGGGTGCTGGAAGCGCGTGGGGTTGGTGGAGTTACCGGTGATCGAGATGTCGACATTCTCGTGCCACATGATGGCAACGCCCTCGCGGACGTCGTCGGCGCCGTAGCAGTTGACGGCGGCGCGGGGACCATCGGAGTAGGGGATGGTCTCGACGACCTTGAGCTCGCCCGTGAAGTAGTCGAACTGGGTCTTCACGTAGGTGAAGCCGTTGATGCGGGCGATGATCTGAGCAGCGTCCTTGCCCAGACCGTTGAGGATGACGCGCAGCGGCTTCTTACGAGCCTTGTTGGCGTTCAGAGCCAGGCCGATAGCGCCCTCAGCGGCAGCGAAGGACTCGTGACCGGCCAGGAAGGCGAAGCACTCGGTGTCGTCGGAGAGCAGCATAGCGCCCAGGTTGCCGTGGCCCAGACCGACCTTGCGGTCCTCGGCGACGGAGCCGGGAACGGTGAAGGCCTGGATGCCCTCGCCGATGATAGCGGCAGCCTCAGAAGCGGACTTGGCGCCACGCTTGACAGCGAGAGCGCAACCGAGGGTGTAGGCCCACTCGGCATTCTGGAAGGCGATGGACTGGGTGTTGTTGACGATCTCACGCGGGTTGAAGCCCTTGTCGGTGCAGATCTGCAGAGCTTCCTCGAGGGAGGCGATGCCGTTGTCGGCGAGGCACTTGTTGATCTTGTCAGCGCGGCGCTCGTAACCTTCGAACGTAACAGTCATAGTTATTTCCCTCCCTTTCTACTCGTGAACCGGGAACACGCTGGCGACGGAGTGAGTCTCCTCGTCGGTGCGCGGGTCGATGTACTTGGCAGCGTTCTCCCACTGACCATAGTGGCCCATAGCGCCAGCGATGGCCTCCTCGGGGGTCTTGCCGGCCTTGACGGCGTCGGTGAACTTGCCGAGGTTCAGGAACTCGAATGCGATGATCTCGTTCTTGTCGTTGAGAGCCATGCGGGTGACGTAGCCCTGAGCGAGCTCGAGGTAACGAGCGCCCTTGGCCTTGGTGCCGAACATGGTGCCGACCTGAGAGCGAAGGCCCTTGCCGAGGTCGTCGAGGGAGGCGCCCACGGGCAGGCCGCCCTCGGAGAACGCGGTCTGGCTGCGGCCGTAAACGATCTGCAGGAAGATCTCGCGCATAGCAACGTTGATGGCGTCGCAGACGAGGTCGGTGTTGAGGGCCTCGAGGATGGTCTTACCGGGAAGGATCTCGGAAGCCATGGCGGCAGAGTGGGTCATGCCCGAGCAGCCGATGGTCTCAACGAGGGCCTCCTCGATGATGCCGTCCTTGACGTTCAGCGTGAGCTTGCAGGCGCCCTGCTGAGGTGCGCACCAACCCACACCGTGCGTAAGACCGGAGATGTCGGAAATCTCCTTAGCCTGGACCCACTTGCCCTCCTCGGGGATGGGTGCGGGGCCGTGGTATGCACCCTTGGCAACGGGGCACATGTTCTCCACTTCCTGTGAGTACTGCATGCCTCTCCTCTCTATCGTGTTGGCGTCCCGTCTGGGGGTCGTGGCTGGCGATTGCCGGGCGACCCTTCGAAAGGGACATGACATGCAGCCCCTATAATACCGCGAAATGCACGGAATATTCGGCGAACGGCTCAGTTTTCGTAGCGAGAAGTCCGGAAGTTTTAATTGAAACGGTTTAACGCTATGTTCTGTGGTCGCGAACTTCCGTAGAGGGGGTCCGTCTTTGGCAAGCTTTTGGTCAGCTCTTGTAAGCGTTGCAGGGGTTGACCTGTTGCAACGGTGCCATTCGCCGCCCGTTTACTGCCTTTGGCCGCGCGAGTGTATTGTTTTGCGTGAATGTTTTGATGGCACGCTTCAATCGTGCTGTATTGGATGGCAAGCAGATCCCGGCGAAGGGAGCGCCATGCAGCGCGTTTGGAGAACGGTTACCGGCTTTTACCATGTCTGTGCCTGCGGTACGGGCAAGCAGCTCATCTTTGAGAGCGATGAAGACCGGTGGGAGTTTTTGGAACTGATGCGCGACTGCTGCCGGGAGGAGGGTGTGACGGTCGTTGCGTGGTGCCTTATGAACGACCACGTGGATCTGGTACTCTCGGATTATGAGGACACGATGAGCGCGGCGATGCACCGACTGCTTTTGACGTACGCTCGTCGGTTCAACAAGCGTACCGGACGCTCCGGGCATCTGTTCCAGAACCGTTTTGACCGGCGCTCGCTCGATACCGACTGGCAGGTGATGGAGGCTATTCGCTCTGTACACGCCGATCCGCAGGAGGTGGGCGTTAGCCTAATCGAGCGTTATCCCTGGAGCAGCTTTCCGGAACATCTACGCGCTTACGACGGTGATGTGGCCGATGCCGCGAGGGGATTTTCTGATCCTTCTTGTGTGCTTGAGCTTTTTGGCTCTGCCGAGGGCTTTATTGCCTATTCGCTTTCGACGCCCGACGGCAGTGAGCCAGCGCTGTGCGATATGAAAGAGACGGAGTGGGAACGCCACGCCTTTGCCGACAAGATGGCGAAGAGCCTCGGGGTTCCGCTCAACGAACTCAAGACCGTTGCGCCCTCGCGGCGAGACAGAATCATTTTCGCTCTGCACGATGGCGGCTACACGGTGCGCGAGGTCGAACGGTATACGGGAATCAGCAAGAGTACCGTATCTCGTATCGTGCGCGCTTATGCGCGGGTGAAGGCACAGGCTGAGCTCTCGGAATAGAAAATGGCCGAACCACTCTTGTCAAGCGATTCGGCCAACAAAAATCTTAAGATTTGGGACAAGTTCTACTGATTATTTTGTCCCGTGAGCATGCCGTCGAGGGTGCGCCATGCGAGCTCGGCGCACTTGACGCGGGCGGGCATGTGCGAGATGTCCTGGAGCTGGGCGGCCTCGTCCAGGTCTTCCAGGTCCTCCTCGGAGAGCTTCTCGCCGCGGATCATGGCGAGGAAGAGCTCTGCCAGGCGGCGAGCTTCCTCGACGGTCTCGCCGGTGATGAGGTCGGCCATGATGTCGGCACTGGCCTGACTGATGGCGCAGCCGTGGCCGGTAAAGGAGGCCTCCTCGATCACGCCGTTCTCGACGCGCAGCTGCAAGGTGAGCTCGTCGCCGCAGCTGGGGTTGATGCCGTCGTGCTCGTGCGTGGGAGCATCCATCTCGTACTTATAGTCGGGGTGCGAGTTGTGCTCCATAAATGTGGTGGAGGTGTACAGATTACCCATTGAACGTGCTCCAAACGTGATGCAGGCCGGCGATGAACTTGTCGATGTCGGCCTTGTCGTTGTAGAAGGCCACGCTGGCGCGGCAGCAGGCGAGGTTCTCGACGCCCAGCCAGGTGAGCAGCGGCTGTGCACAGTGGTGACCGGCGCGAATGCAGACGCCGTCCATGTCCATGATGCTCGCGACGTCGTGCGGGTGGATGCCCTTGACGTTAAAGCTCACAACGCCGTGGTGGTTGTCCCAATAGATGGAGCCGATGATCTGGACAAAGTCGAGCTGCATGAGCTCGCCCATCAGGTAGTGGACGAGTGCCTGCTCGCGGGCCTGGATGTTCTCGTAACCCACCGTGTTGACCAGGTAATCAAGGGCGGCTCCCGTGGCGAAGATGCCGGCGGCGTCCTGCGTGCCGGCCTCGAACTTCTCGGGGACGGGCGCCCAGACGGCGTCCTGCTCGGTGACAGAGTCGATCATTTCGCCGCCGGTGAGCATGGGCGGCATGGCGTTGAGCAGGTCCATCTTGCCCCACAGCACGCCGATGCCCATGGGGCCCATGGCCTTGTGTGCGCTAAAGGCAAAGAAGTCGGCTCCCAGGTCGGCCACATCGACCGGCATGTGCGGCAGCGACTGCGCGCCGTCGACGACCAGATAGCCGCCGTACTTGTGGACGAGCTTGCCGAGGTTCTTGACCGGGTTCTCGACGCCCAGCACGTTAGAAACCTGACCCACGGCCAGAATCTTGGTCTTGGGACCAACCTTGGCAAGAACCTCCTCGGTGGTGAGCTGGCCGGTCTTAGTGGGGTAGAGGTAGACGAGCTTGGCGCCGGTTTCGCGGCAGACCTGCTGCCACGGGATTAGGTTGGAGTGGTGCTCCATGATGGTGATGACGACCTCGTCACCGGGCTCGAGCACCGTGGGCGCAAAGCTCTTGGCGACTAGGTTGAGCGACTCGCTCGTGTTGCGGGTGAAGACGACCTCGTTGGCCTGGGGAGCGCCGATGACGTCAGCGATCTGCTGGCGCACCTTCGCGATGGCATCGGTGGCCTCGACGGACAGCGAGTACAGGCCACGCAGGGGGTTGGCGTTCATGCGCTGATAGAAGTCGCGTTCGGCGTCGAGCACGCAGGCAGGGCGCTGCGCGGTGGCGGCGCTATCGAGGAAGGCGATCTCGGGGTGCTGCTGGAAGAGCGGGAACTGCGCCTTGTAGGGGTTGGTCTCGATGTCTACGGTGGGCCAGCCGCGCGAAGCCTCGTCGCTGGCGTCGAGCTCCATGGGCTCGGGGGCAGTGCAGGTATCGCATTTAACGTGCTCGGTGTCGATCATGCGAGCTCCTCTTCAAAGTTGTCGATCAGGTTGTTGCCCAGGCGGACGACGGCTGCGCGGGTGCGCTCGTCGGTGGCGGAAAGCGCGGCGTCCTCCAGCTTGGCGCGGATGAACAAGTCCTCGGCGGCGTTTTGGTCAAGGCCGCGGCAGGCGAGGTAGAACAGCTGCTCGTCGCGGACGTGGCCGATCGTAGCGCCGTGGTTGCCGGCAACGTCGTCCTCGTCGCAGAGGATGACGGGGACGGTCTTGTTGTCGACGCCCTTGTTGGCGAGCAGCACGGTTTCGCGTTCGGTGCCGGTTGCGCCCTTGCAGCCGTGCACGAGGTCGATGGTGCCGCGGTAGACCTTCTTGGACGTGCCGGTCAGCACGCCGTTGGCGTCGATCTCGCACTCGGTCTTGCGACCGCGGTGCCGCAGCTCGTAGTTAAAGTCGCGCACCTGTTCGCGGGCGCCCAGGTAATCGGTATCGATGGTCACCTTGGCGGTGTCGCCCAGCAGGTCGCCGGCGAGGCCGGTGGCGCTGGCACCGGCACCCAGAACGGTGTGCTGCACGTTGACGCGCGCGCCCTCGTCTAGGAATAGACCGGTGTCATCGAGTGCGATCCAGCTGTCATCGAGCGTCTGCGTGCAGGTTACGTTGACGGTGGCGTACTCGTAAGCGCACACGCGTAGCACAGAGCCCACGACGCCCTGGCCGTTGACGGGGGAGTCCAGGGCTATGCGCAGATCGAGTGTTGCCTGCGGACGGGTGACGACGTCGATGGCGGCGATGGCCGCGGCTGCATCGACACCGCTCACGCGCACGGTAACCGTGGCGTGCTTGTATGCGGGCACATCGATGACGATGCGCTTGGTAGCGTGCTCGGCCAAGTAGGCGTAGGCAGCCTCACCCATGCCGGTTTCGAAGGCCTCAGCAGGGGAGAGCTCTTCCTCGAGCTTAATGGCGCCGGCCTGGTAGACGGAGGTTGCGGGCACGTCGAGCTCGGTCTCGGGCGTGATGCGGGCGCGGTCGGCGGCATCACCGGGGGCGGAGGCACGGCGCTCGAGGAAGCGCTCGGCCATGGCGTCCATGGCGGCGTCGAACGCGTCTACCACGCCGGTAAACTGCTCGTCCAAGCCCTCGACCTCAATGGTCTCGGTGGGAGCGGCGGCAAGCTCGTCAGAGAGCTCGAGCTTGGTCTGATTCATCTTCAGCCAGCCCCAAGTGGCAGCCGGCATCGCGTTGACCTGCTCGAGCGTGGTAGCAGCGGTGTTGGTTTCCTGTTTCATTATCCGATCGCTCCTTCCATCTCGAGCTTGATCAGGTTGTTCATCTCGACGGCGTACTCCAGCGGCAGCTCCTTGGAGACCGGGTTGGCAAAGCCGTTGACGATCATGGTACGGGCTTCTTCCTCCGAGATACCGCGGCTCATCAGGTAGAACACCTTATCGTCGCCGATGCGGCCGATGGTGGCCTCGTGGCCGATGTCGACGTTCTTGGCGCGGATGTCCATGGCCGGAATAGTGTCGGAGCGGCTTTGGTCGTCGAGCATCAGCGACTGGCAGCTCACGGTTGCCTTGGAGCCCTCGGCCTTGGGTGTCGCCACGATAGAGCTGCGGAAGGTCTGGATGCCGCCGCTCTTGGAGATGCCCTTGGTTTCGACGGTTGCCGAGGTCTCGGGCGCGTTGAGCACGACCTTGCAGCCGGTGTCGAGGTTCTGCCCGGCGCCGGCAAAGGTGATGCCGGTAAAGCTCGAGCGGGCGCGACGGCCGTTGAGCACGCTCATGGGGTAGAGGTAGCCCACGTGGCTGCCGAAGGAGCCGCTGATCCACTCGATGTCGCCGTCCTCGTCCACGCGCGCACGCTTGGTGTTGAGGTTGTACATGTTCTTGGACCAGTTCTCGATGGTCGAGTAGCGCAGGTGCGCACGCTTGCCCACAAAGAGCTCGACGGCGCCGGCGTGGAGGTTGGCCACGTTGTACTTGGGCGCGGAGCAACCCTCAATGAAGTGCAGGTCGGCATCGTCCTCGACGATGATGAGCGTGTGCTCAAACTGGCCGGCGCCCTTGGCGTTAAGGCGGAAGTAGCTCTGCAGCGGGAAGTCCAACTTGGTGCCCTTGGGCACGTAGACAAACGAGCCGCCCGACCACACGGCGCCGTGCAGGGCCGCAAACTTGTGGTCGGTGGGCGGGATGAGCGTCATAAACTTCTCGTGGATGAGCGGCTCCCACTGCGGGTCATGCAGGGCTTCCTCAATACCGGAGTAGACGATGCCCATCTTGGACGCCGTGTCCTGCATGTTGTGGTAGACCAGCTCGGAGTCGTACTGCGCGCCGACACCCGCTAGGTAGCTGCGCTCGGCCTCGGGGATACCCAGGCGCTCAAAGGTGTTCTTGATGTCGTCGGGCACCGACTCCCAGTCGTGCTTTTGGTCGGTGTTGGGCTTGACGTAGGTGACGATGTTGTCCATGTCCAAGCCCTCGATGGAGGGGCCCCACGTCGGATCCGGGAAGCGGTTGAAAATCTCGAGGGACTTGAGGCGCAGGTCGAGCATCCACTGCGGCTCGTCCTTCTTGGCGCTGATCTCGCGCACGATGTCGGGCGTGATGCCGGCGTCGAGGCGCTCGAATCCCTCCTCGCCATAGGTGAAGTCGTAGAGGCTGCGGTCGATGTCCGCGACCTCGGTGCGGTTCTTGGTCATTGCGTCGCCCCTTTACGCCTGCTGCTCGGCAGCGGCGGCTTCGGCCTGGGCGCGCTGCTCGGCGGCCTCGCGCTCGAAGGTCTCAAAACCGTTCTTGTCGATCCAGGGAATGAGCGAGGCGTCGTCCTCGCGTACGATGTGGCCCTTGACCATAACGTGGACGCGGTCGACATCCAGGTGCTCCAGGATGCGCGTGTTGTGCGTGATGATAAGCATGGAGCCGTCGCAGCTCTTGCGGTAGGCGTCCATGCCGTGGCTGACGGTGGACAGGGCATCGACGTCCAGGCCGGAGTCGGTTTCGTCCAGGATGGCGAGCTTGGGCTGCAGCAGCAGAAGCTGGAGCATCTCGACCTTCTTCTTCTCGCCGCCCGAGAAGCCCACGCCCAGCTCGCGGTTGAGGTAGGCGGTATCCATGTTGAGCTCGGCCGCGAGCTCCTTCACGCGGCGGCGGAACTCCTTGCCCTTCATCTCCAGGCCGGGGCGGCCGGCGATGCTGGCGCGCAAAAAGCTCGACAGCGGCACGCCCGGAATCTCGACCGGGGCCTGGAAGCTCAGGAACAGGCCGGCGCGCGAGCGCTTGTCGGTGGTGAGCTCGGTGATGTCCTGGCCGTCAAAGACGATGCGGCCGTCGTTGACCGTGTAGACGGGGTCACCCATGACCAGGTGGCCGAGGGTGGACTTGCCGGCGCCGTTGGGTCCCATCAGCACGTGGGTCTCGCCGGCGGCGACGTTGAGGTTGACGTTGTGGAGGATGGTCTTCTCGTCCACGGAGGCGGTCAGACCTTCGATGGAAAGCAGCGGATTTGCGCTCATGCTGTCCCTCTCTGTATATGGTGTACTCATAGGTGTACTAAACCCTAGGAATCTTCTCGGAATAAAGTTACTATGGGTTCGGCGTTAGTCAAGGGAAAACCCGACTAATCCACTCGACTTTTTAGATGAGGGACATAAAATCAGGTTTGTTTGCCCCGCGTGCATAGGATTTGGGACAAACAAGCCTGGTTTTGTCCCAGTAACGATGGGAGGGTAGGTATGCTCATTTCTTCTAAGGGCCGCTATGCCCTCCGACTGATGATCTATATCGCGGCGCTGGGCGACGCCGAGGGCAAGATTGCCCTGCGCGAGGTTGCCGACCGCGAGCATATCTCGCAAAAGTATCTGGAGCAGCTGGTTCGTCCGCTTATGAAGGCGGGCCTGCTTAAGAGCGTGCGCGGCAAGGGCGGCGGCTACATGATGGCCAAGGACCCGGCCGAGGTGCGTGCTGGCGACATCCTGCGCGCCGTCGAGGGCAGCACGGCTCCGGTGGCGTGCGACGGCATCGACAACAGTTGCGCCCGCAGCGATCTGTGCTCGACCGTCAAGTTCTGGCGCGGTCTGGACGACGTGATCGAAAAGTACGTCGACGGCGTGACGTTGGCCGACTTGGCCGCCGTCCCCGAGATCAACTTTGACATTAAGCTGTAGGTTGAGCGCAATTCCTTAAGATTTCGCGGAGGGTTGTTGCCGTTTACCGAGGGGTTGTTGTGCAATAACGGGCGAGCTGCAATACTTAAATCTATCTTTGCAAACTGCACTTTAACTACACCAATGCAGGGAGGATCTTATGCAGCCCAAGCATTCTGCGATTGTCGCGGGCCTGACGCTGGCGCTTTCGTTTGGTGCCGTTTCTGCGCCGGCACCCGCCGCCGCCGAGGAGCCCACGCCGGGCGTTGCCTCGGATGCCACCGATATCGATAAGGGTCTCTACACCCAACAGTCCTTCTCGGGCGTGCTGAGGTCGGTCCAGGGCGTTTCGTTTGTCAACGTGACTCCCGAGATGAAGTACTTCACCAAATATGAGAGCCATGGCAACTATAACCAGGGCTTTTCGTATGGTGACGGCTACAACGCGCTGGGCTATTACCAGTTCGACCGTCGTTGGTCGCTCATTCCGTTTATGAAGCAGGTTTACAACTACGATTCTGCCAAGTACGGCATGCTCAAGGATGCGATTGATCGCGGCAGCGAGATTTCCAACGCGAGCAATGCCATGTACGAGAACGGCCAGCTTACCGAGCTGGGCCGTATTGCACAGGAGGCCTTCCAGGGTGCTTATAACACCGATCCTGCTGAGTTTTCGGCTCTGCAGGATGCGTATGCGTACAACTCGTACTATGCGGTGACCGAGGCGTGGCTCAAGAGCGGCCTGGGTATTGATATTTCGGGCCGCGCCGATTGCGTCAAGGGCATGGTGTGGAGCATCACCAACATGTGCGGCACCGGTGGTTGCAGGGACTTCTTCCGCTGGGCGAATCTTTCCAACGATATGTCCGACCGCGAGTTTGTGACGGCGCTCTCCAATAGTGTGGTCAACAATGTCGCCACTAAGTTTTCGAGTCAGCCCCAGTATCATGAGGGCTGGAAGAATCGTTATAAGAATGAGCTGAAGGACTGCTTGGCTTATATCGCCGAGGACGAGGCTGCCGCCGCGACGCCCGTGCAGCCCGAGCCCACACCGGCGCCCTCGCCGACACCTGATTCGAATGACGACTCGAGTGACGATGCCAACGATGACAGGATGGATGCGCCCTCGACCGATGCTGACGGTAATGGCTCTGCTGGTGGCACTACCAACGACGGCTCTACCTCGAACGGCTCCAATTCGAACGGCTCTGCTGCGGGCGATTCGTCTTCAAGCTCTGCCGGCAATACGGACAGCGATGCTTCTGGTTCGACCGACGCTGGCGTCTCTAACTCATCCACCGGCTCGAGCGATTCGTCCGCTGACACCGGCTCTAACAACGGCTCTGGCTCTGACGCAACCCCTGATTCCGATGTTTCCAAGGATGACTCGAATAAGGCGCCGGACGCTCCCGTTACTTCGCCGGACAAGAAACCTTCTTTCTCCGTGCAGCTTGGTTCTACGCTGGGCTCTTCGCTGATGGCTGGTGTCAATAACGGCTCGACCCAGAACAAGGACAACTCTGATCAGGTTTCCAAGGAAAAGACCGAAGCCTCAAAGGGCGACTCCAAGGACAAGGCTTCCGAGAAGACCGAATCCGATAAGGGTTCTAGCTCTGAGGCGAAGGACGACAAATCCGCTCAGAAGAAGGACGAGGACAAGAAGTCTGAATCTGAGGAGAAGGACAAGAACAAGGACAAGACCGAGGACGGAAAGCAGCAGGGCGAGGACAGCAGTAAGGGCAACACCGACAACCAGAACCAAGAGCAAAATGACTCCAAGACGGTGACCACTACAACCACCACTACAACGACTAAGACTTCGGGCGGTAACATGCCCAAGACGGGCGACCTTATCGTTATGGCGAGCCTTGCCAGCGCGAGCTTGGCCACGCTGGGCGCTACGTCTATCGTAAGTGGTAAGCATAAGCTCGATCAGCAGAAGAAAGCTTCTGGGGAGGATGGCTCGGAGGAGTAGCCTCTCGGTTGCTAGATAACTAAAGAGTTGGGACGGGGTCCGGTGCGAATGCATCGGGCCCCGTTTTGTTGTGCAACGATTAGTTATGCCCCCTCACACCTCTTGTTGCTACCGTTGCCCGATATGTTTGCGCGGCGACATCGGTACGCGCGAGGCGGTCATTACAATTGGCATCGTGCTGCGTTAGAGGGAGAGTTTACGGTGTCTGAACAGGTGAATTGTGGTTTTACTCATGCGTTTGGTGCGCGGTTGCTCAATCATGCGGATAACGCAGCTCTACCGGTTGATGTTCACGACTTTTCCGATGCAATCAATCGGTATTTACTCGTCGAGAAGACCATGTTTATTGCCGATATGTTGGATTGTGAGGCATCCGTCGCGTTTTGCTGCCGACCCAAGGGTTTTGGCAAGAGCATGAACTTGTCGATGCTCAAATGCTATTTGGAACGACCTGATCACCGGCGGCCGGATCGAAGCCCGTTCGTCGGCACCCAGATTTGGCAGGCGGGTGGCGGTCGCTATCGTGATGAGTACGCGTGTTATCCGGTCATCATGCTCGACTTTTCAGCTGTCGCTGTGAGGCGCGACGCTGATGCTGCGGCGGCTATTCGCAGCGCCGTCGCGCACGAGTGCGCCCGATTGCTGCCGCTGCTTGCCGCGCCTGATCTGTCAAGACGTGAGGTTCGTCTTATCGAGAGGGCGGCGCGTGGGGTGGCCAGCGATAGAGAGATCGATGCGGCGCTAGGCGTGCTTATTAAGCTGCTCCAGACAGCTTTCGATGAGCAGGTTGTTCTTCTGATAGACGACTACGACGCGGTATGTCCAAAGCGTTTGGACGCTAAGGACTACGGTAGCATGGATTCCCTAGAGTCGCTCAGCCGGATGTTGTTCGACACCATTGCCGACGCCGGCGATTTGTTGCGATTGACGTGCCTTATGGGCGAGCGCCCCGGTCCTGCCGAGTTTGCGTTGTCCCAACGTGGGGTTTCCTATCGGTCGGCGACGCCGCTGTCGAGTTGGTGTGATCGATGGTTCGGTTTTTCGGACGACGAAGTCCAGGTACTGTTGGATCGCATCGGTCGCAACGGCTGTCTGGATGACGCGCGTGAGTGGCTCGAGGGTTATCTGTTTGGTGGTTTTTATTGTTCGATCCCGGAGCGTGTGGTGGACTACGCACATCGCGGTTGCGTCGCGCCCGTTCGGACAGATCTGTATGGTTGCGCCGATCGTCTGAGCGCATACGTCGGTGACTGGAATCTCATGCGCCTGTCCGCATTGTTCGATTTGCTTGAGCCGCATGGGTTTATTGAGGCGTCGGTGCATGTGCATGCCGAGGAGGCCGATGCCGCCAAGCCCGAAGATATCTGGACTGCGCTGTATCTGTCTGGATTCCTTACCACGGACATGACGGGGCATTCGGAGGACGGCGTGCGCCTTCGTTCCCTGCGTCTGCCTAACAACGAAGTACGTCAGGCGCTCCGTCTTGTAATTCTGGAATGGTTTGAGTGCGCCGTTGAGGACGTTCGAGTTATCGACTCGTTCCATGACGGGCTGTGTCGAGGAGACGAGGACGCTGTAAAGCAAGCTTTGAGCTGTGCTATCGGCGATCTGGGCATCGATGTGGGCCAATCAGATATGCCGACAGCCTATCATCTGGCGCTGCAGGGGCTCTGCTTTGGACTGCCCGGCTATTGCAATCCCAGCTCCAAGCGAAGTGGCGTTTCGGATCGCTGGGATATCCAGGTGATTCCCACCGGTCGGGTGTTTGACGTGGCCGACACGCTCGGCATACTCGACGAGCGCCCGCTGATAACGATCAACATGATGTACGACCCTGGCGTCGATGCCCTGGGCCTAGAACTGTTAGCGGTTCAGGCGCTGCTCGAAATCGAGCGCAACGGCATCGATGATATTCGCGTGCCACGCCCCGCCGTCGGGCGGATGCGCTGGGGCTTTGGCTTTGACGGGCAACGTGTGTCCGTGGTGTGCCAACGGTTGTAGGGGATGGCGAAAGCCCTTTACTGCTCCGCGTCCTTCATGGGCGGCATGGGCTTCCAGTTAGGATCCTTAACGATCTTGCGGGCGTCCTTCATGCCACGGCGCAGCGCCGGAATACCGGTCTTAAAGCATTTGTCGACCGCAGCCAGGCGAATGAATTCCTTGCAGAAGGTCGCGGCATTGCCCAGGCGGAATAGCATGGGGTGGTAGTCACCGTAAATCTGCATGTAGCGGGCCAAAAAGCCGCGATTGCGCATGATGTAGTAGCGGTTGGTGTCGCTCGTGGAGTTGAGCTGGCGTTTGCCGGCGATATCCCAGTTAGAGACGGCGCGGGCGCGCTTGAGCACCACGTCGGCGACCACGGCGGCGGGGAAGTGCTGGCTGGCAACGTAGCCATAGCAGGCATCGTCGCCGTAGATGAAAAAGCGCGCATCGGGCAGGCCGATCTTGTCGACTACGCGGCGCGAGAACAGGCCGCCTTCAAAGCACAACTGGTTCATGGCGCGGCAGCCCTCGGGGCCCAGGTCCCACTTAGCGATGGGGTTGGGGATGCCAAGCGAAAGGATAAGCTGGTATTGCCAAAAGAAGGCGCCACCGTCAAAGTCCAGGCGCGAACCCTGGATGACATCGTAGCGGTCGGTCCACTTGGCAAGACGCTCGATGCCTTCGGGAATGACGAGCACGTCGTCGTCCATCACCCAGAACCACTGGGCGCCCAGGTCGTAGGCGCATTTAGTGCCGGCGGAGAAGCCGCCCGCACCGCCGCCGTTTTCGAGCTGCGGGGCGTAGATGACACGGTCGGTGCCGCCCTGCGCGTCAGGCTGCTCGGTGTCGATGTCCCACAGGTTGGCCAGGCGCTCGTTGAATGCGGCGCACATGGCCTTGGTCTCGCGCGAATTCTCGTTATCGACAATAACGATGCGCCAGGGCGTTGCCGTGAGCTCGGTCATGGAGTCGAACAGGTTGGCAAGGAGTTCCTGGCGCTTGTACGTAACGACAACGATGGCGAGCTTATCGATGGGGGCGGGAAGGGTTGAAGGCATGGAGCAATATATCCTTTCACGCGCGGCGGGCGAGTGCTGCGCGGAAGCTATCGAATACGTCCTTGGGACTGTCCTATTGTAAAGGCTCGGCGTACCTTAGCGGCAAGCTTTGAATAAAACGCAGGAACCTGCCATGGGCCCGCCGCATGACGTGGGGCTGCTTTGCCCGCAAGAGGCTCCATAGATTATATAAACGCCCGCTGGCGCGCTGACCCTTTGATACCATGAAACGACAGGTATTTCCTAAGGAGCACATTTGTCTACTAACGCCTCTGGCAGCCCTGTTCTGTCGCTGCTTATTCCCATTTACAATGTTCAGCGCTACCTGCGCGAGTGTCTCAATTCCGCCCTGGCGCAGACGCTCAAGGATATTGAGATCATCTGCATTAACGACGGGTCGACCGACAACTCGCCCGCGATTATCCGCGAGTATATGGAGCGCGATGGGCGTGTCAAGATGATCGACAAGGCCAACAGCGGCTACGGCGACTCGATGAACCACGGTCTAGAGATGGCGCGTGGCAAGTACGTGGGCATCTTGGAGTCCGATGACTTTATGGCGTCCGACGCACTCGAAAAGCTTGTCTCGGCCGCCGATAGCAATAATGCCGACTTTGCGAAGGCGAACTTTGATTTCTACTGGTCTAAGCCCGAGGAGCGCCGTTCGCTGCACGAGATGTTTAAAGCCAAGGACTGTGGCAAGCCAGTGTACCCGAGCGATACGACGCAGTTCTTTAAGCAAAAGCCGTCGATTTGGTCGGCAGTGTACCGTCGCGATTTTCTTGAGCGCAACGGCATTAAGTTCCTGCCGACTCCGGGGGCATCCTTTCAGGACACGTCATTCGCCTTTAAGGTGATCGCGTGCGCCGATAAGGCTGTTTACCTGCATGATGCTGTTTTGTCGTATCGACAGGACAACGAGAATTCCTCGGTCAATTCTTCGGCTAAGGTCTTTTGCGTCAATACCGAGTATGCCGAGATTGAGCGTTGGATTCGAGAGGATTATGCCCGTGACCACGCAAGCGGCGACGTCGCGCGCATGCTCAAGTTCAACCAGCTCATTAAGTACGATTCGTACATGTGGAACTACGTGCGCCTGGCGCCCAAGTTCTATAAGGAGTTCCTGGTTCAGATGGCCAAGGAGTTCCAAGCGGCCTTGGACGCCGGGGAGTTTTCGCTTGACGACCTCAAGCCGTGGAAGCGCGCAAATCTCGCTGCTATCCTCAAAGATCCTGAGGGCTGGGTTGACGAGCATCCGAGCTTTGCGACGGATGGTGCCTTGGGGCGTGCTAAGTATTACGCCTCGGTTGGAGGCCCAGGCGTGGTTGCTGCCTTCCTCATCGAATCGCTGAGGGGGTAGGTCGGCATGGGAGAGGCCTCGTGTCCTAAAGCTACCATTGTCGTCCCCGTTTACAACTCTGCGCGCTCGATTCAGCGATGCCTCGATTCGCTGTTGGCCCAGTCCGAGCGCTCGATTCAGGTTGTCTGCGTCAACGACGGTTCGACTGATGATTCGTTGAACGCGTTGCGCCAGATCGCGCAGGCCGACGATCGTGTACTGGTGATTGACCAGGAAAACGCGGGCGTCTCGTGCGCTCGAAATGCCGGTATCGATGCTGCCGAGGGCGAGACCGTCTTTTTTGTGGACGCCGACGATTATATCGATGCCCAGACGGTCGAGCGCGTGCTGCATGCCATGGAGTCTGCGGATGCCGAGGCCGCCGTTTTTGGCGGCGTCTGTGAACCTGCCGATGCTGCCCCCAAACGCGTCCAGCAACTCATGAGCCCCAAAGCTGGTACCTTCGGCGCCCGTGATCCCCAACTGCTGTTCCATTCGAATGCGCAGCCCTATGCCTGCCGCGCGGCTTTTTCGCGCGAGCTGCTCAATCGCGAAGGTATTCGCTTCGCCCCCGGTTTGGCTTTGGGCGAGGACGTCGTCTTCCAATTTGCGGCTTATGCGCTTGCCCGCAAGACCGTCGTCATGCCGGACAAGTTCTACCACTACGTGATGGAGAGTGAATCGGCGACGCACGAGTTCAACAGTGCCGAGGCTCGCGCCAAAAAGCTTGACGCCCACATGAGGATGCTCGAGGAGGTCTTGGAGGACTGGGCGGCCTACGGTCTTTGGGACCTGTGCCCCGGCGAGCTGATAACTTGGTTTTTGGACCTAATTGTGTTCGACCTAGCGCGCTTGGATGCCGACGACTTCCATCGCGTGGCGGCTTGCGTCAACATGGACCTCACGACATTTTTGGGAACTGAGTGGGCGGATATGCCTGCTAAGGGCGCCGTTCGCCGTGTTGCCCACAAGCTCGTTGCGGCGACCTCGGGCGTTTCGATGGCAGACGCCACGCTGTTCTATCTTTCGACTCGCGGTCTCAAAGCCTGCCTGGAGCGCTTTATCTAATTCCAAGCGCTTCCGCCCGCCGCAACTCGGCTGCTAAAATAACCCTGTTACACGCTATTCAACAGGAGGTTCTCTTGCAGAACTCTGATAACCCTAAAGTTTCGCTGCTTGTCCCCATCTGCAATGTTGAGCGCTACCTGCGCGAGTGCCTCGATTCCGCCGTGGCGCAGACGCTCAAGGACATCGAGATCATCTGTATCAACGACGGCTCCACCGATAGCTCGCCAGATATCATCCGCGAGTACATGGAGCGCGATCCCCGTGTAAAGATGATCGACAAAGCCAACAGCGGCTACGGTGACTCGATGAACTGCGGCCTGGAGATGGCGCGCGGTGAGTACGTGGGCATCCTTGAGTCCGACGACTTTATGTTTGAGGATTCGCTCAAAAAGCTGGTCGCCAAGGCCGATGCTGAGCATGCCGATGTGGTTAAGGGCGACTTTTACCTGTATTGGTCCACGCCCAGCGAGCGACGTGAGCTGTTTGGGATCATCGACGAGCATATGACGGGCGCCGCGTATCGCCCCGTCGATCGTCCGGGCATCTTCTACCGCAAACCTTCCATTTGGTCGGCTATCTATCGGCGCGAGTTCCTCAACGACAATCAGATTCGGTTCCTTCCCACGCCGGGTGCCTCGTATCAGGACGCGGGCTTTAACTTCAAGGTTTGGGCGTGCGCCGAGCGTGCCGCGTTTATTGCGGACCCCATCCTGTGTTATCGCCAGGATAACGAGAAGAGCTCCGTTAATTCGCCCAACAAGGTATTTTGCGTTTGCGACGAATATGCCGAGATGCAGCGCTTTTTGGACGAACGTCCCGAGCTCAAGGCTCAGCTCCAGGGCATTTTAATGCGCATGAAGGTCGATACGTATCGTTGGAATGATGAGCGTCTGGTCGATGAATTGCGTGAGCAGTTTTGGAAGAAAGCCTCGTCCGATCTCAAGGCCGATTGGGATGCCGGTCGCTTTGACCTGTCGCTGTTTGATCCGCGTGGCGAGACCGACTTGCGCCTGATGGTCAAGTCGCCCCGCGCCTATATCGAGTCGCGCTTTGACTTCAAGAAGCCGGGCAAGCTCAATACGTTTAAGCATTACTTTAAGATCGGCGGCCTGCCGCTGGTCTGGCGCGTGCTGACGTATCAGCGCACCTACGGCGACAACCCGCACCCCGATGACGTTCCGGCCGCACAGTAGGAGCGAGTGATTATGGTTACCCCCAAGATTTCCGTTGTCGTTCCCATCTATAAGGTGGAGGAGTGCCTGGCCTGGTGCCTGGACTCCCTGCTTGCTCAGGACATGCCCGATTGGGAAGGCGTGCTGGTCAACGATGGCTCGCCGGACGGTTCGCGCGATATTGCGGCTGCCTATTGCGAAAAGGATGCGCGTTTTACGCTGGTCGATAAGGAGAACGGTGGCCTGTCGAGTGCACGTAATGCCGGCATCGCTGCGTCCACGGCGCCTATCGTCGCGTTTTTGGATTCCGACGACCGGTTTACGCCCGATGCATGCCGCGTGATCGTCGATGCCTTTGAGCGCGAGGACTGCGACGTTTTGACCTTTGGCGCGAACCCGTATCCGCTGGAGGCGGGGTACCCGTGGCTCAACCATGTGCTGAGCCCACGCGATGTGTTGTTTGAGGGTTATAGCTTCGACCTGCTGTTTAAGGAAGCATCTCGCCCGTTTGCGTGGCGCACTGCCTGCAGGCGCGCGTTCTTGTTGGACAACAGGATCGTGTTTGATGAGACCGTCAAGTATGGCGAGGATCAGGTCTTTGACTTTGCCGTGTATGGCCGCTCGCGCAAGACCGCGCTTATCTCCAGCAAACTGTATGACTACCGCGTGGCGCGCAAGGGTTCGCTCATGGACACCATGCGCTATGACGACGAGACGCGTCTGCTGGAGCATGTGAAGATTTACTCCGCTGTGCTGGCTGACTGGCAGCGCGACGGTCTCGATGTCCAGTATGCCGATGACCTGGCGTACTTCCTATGCGACCTGGTGCTGTACGATGCGCTCAGGTTGCTGGGTTCGGATTGCGGCAAGGTGTTTGCTGCCGTTGCCACGGCACTTGCCGGTTCTGCCGTGGGCAGCGATGCTGCGCTCGCACAATGCGCTCCTTCTGTTGCTGCCATGGTGCGTGCGGCGCTTACCAGCAAGGCCCCCAATGCCCGTGGGTGCAAAAAGCTCATGTTCGATTACGACGTCTTGAGGTTTGGGCGCCTGGGTGCCTGCAAACGCATGGCAGCGAACGCCCTGGGAAAGCGAGAAGTGTAGATGAGTATCAAGCGTTTGGCACTTTGCCGCAGTCAGGGCCGTCTTTTTGTGCTGCTTCGTTTTGCCGGTCAGGATGTCGCCGCGCTTATTGAGCGGGAGGGTTCTCAAGCGTTTGCCCGCGCGACGACGAGCGGTTCTTGTGTGCCGTCGCTGGTGCTCCCGGTCGATCATGACCGTGTGCTGGCGCTTTGCCCTTCCGTTTCCGATTACGAGCGCGAGCTCGCCGTCTTGGTGCTTCCGTTTTTGGATGGCTCGTCGATGGATGTCGTCTTTGCATCCGGTGGTCAAAGGTTGGGCTCCATTCGCCTCGATAGCCGCGTGGCCAAGCTGGAATCCAAGATTAACTACAAAGCAAAGGCTGCGATGTGCGCGCTCGTTCGCGATGCACAGCGCGGCGAGTGCTGCGGTCGCTATGAGATCGATGCCGTTCGTTATTTACCGGCAGACGCCGGCGCGGTGTGGCGCTATGAGGTTACGTGGGTGGGAGACCCCCAGTGCGCACCTGAGCTCCAGGTCTTCGATACGCATATGAACGCCATCGATGCCACCATGCATGTGTTTGAATCGCAGGTCGATGTACCGCAGTGCAACGGATGCCGCGTCAATAAAACGTATCTGAGCGTTGAGATGCCTCGGGATATACGAGATTTTGTCTCGATTGTGAGCGATCCTACGGAGCAGATCCAGAGCGGGTTTTGCGCCATGGATGGTCGCCTGTACAACGGCATGGTCGACGACAGCTGGAACCGCATGAAGGATGCACGCGCTGACGACGCAGCTTATCGACGTTGGTTTGAGCAGCATCGCGCAAAGCCGGGCGATCTGGCGTGCCAGCGTGTCGCTTCGGCGGCCTTTGCCTATAGGCCGCTCGTGAGCATTGTGGTGCCGTGCTACAAGACTGATCGGGTCTACCTGCGCGAGCTACTGGACTCGGTGCTAGCCCAGAGCTATGACAACTGGGAATTGCTCCTTATGGATGCCTCACCTGAATGGGATGCGGTTGCCGACCTTGCGGCAGGCACCCACGACGAGCGCGTTCGTCGCATTGGGCTGCCCGGCAACGGCGGCATTGTGGTCAACACCAACGCAGGTATTGAGCAAGCGATGGGCGACTACATCGCGTTCTTGGACCACGATGACATTCTGGAGCCGGACGCGTTATTCCACTATGTTTCCGCGCTGAATAAGGCGGCCGAGGACGAGCGTCCCCAGGTCCTATTCTGCGACGAGGACATGTTCCAGAAAACGGGGGAGTGGGGCCAGCCGGTCTTTAAGACCAAACTCAACGTCGACCTGCTCTATAGCCATAACTGCGTGACGCATTTCCTGATGGTGGAGAAGACGCTTATCGATCGTATCGGCACGTCCCCAGAAGACGTTGCGGGTGCCCAGGACTACGACCTGACGCTTCGCTGCCTTTCGGCGGACGCGCGGTTTGAGCATGTTGCGCACGTGCTGTATCACTGGCGCGTTCATCCGGGATCGACCGCCGACGGATCCGCCGACAGCAAACCGTATGCCATCGAGGCCGGGCGCCTGGCTCTGCAGCGCCACTTTGACTCGCTGGGCGTTCACGGAACGGTCGAGGAGACCGAGACGCCGTTTGTCTACCGCATGCGCTATGCGCTGCCGGAGCCTGCGCCACTGGTGAGCATTGTGATTCCCACCAAGGACCATGTTGAGACGCTCGATGCTTGTGCGATGTCGATCGCCCAGAAGGCCACGTATGCCAACTACGAGATCGTCTTGGTGGAGAACAACAGCGAAGCCCCGGAGACGTTTGCGTATTACGAAACCCTGCCGGAGCGCGTGGTCGCGGCATCTGAGGGCAAAGGTAGCGCGCGCGTTGTGTACTGGCCGGGCGAGTTCAATTACTCCCAGATCATTAACTTTGGCGTGGAGCATGCCAAGGGCGACTATCTGCTGCTGCTCAACAACGATACCGAGGTCATAAGCCCCGACTTTATCGAAGAGATGATGGGTTATCTGCAGCGTCCCGATGCGGGCGTGGTGGGCGCCAAACTCTACTTTGCCGATCATCTGGTGCAGCATGCCGGCATTGTGGTTGGGGTGCGCGGCGCACTTGCCCATGCCAACCAGGACTTCTCGGCAAAGCGCGAGGGCTATCTTGCTCGTGCCGTACGACCGGGCAGCTTTAGCGCCGTAACAGGTGCCTGTCAGATGGTCCGACGCGACGTATTTGAGCGGGTCGGAGGCTACGACGAGGAATTCGCCGTCGGCTTCAACGACGCGGACTTTTGCCTTCGTGTGTGGGAGGCGGGCTACCGCACCATCTTTACGCCCTATGCCGAGCTGTATCACTACGAGTTCACCTCGCGCGGCAGGGAAGAGGCCAACGAGGAAAAGCTGCGCCGCTGGAAGCGCGAGCAGGCACTGTTCATGCGGCGCTGGCCTGAGTTCTTCCTCGATGGCGACCCGTGGCTCGGACCAAACCTATCCTCCGACAGTGAGTACTTCTCGTTTTAGTGCGAAGTAATGCCAAGTTCCGGCAAAGTATCTTCAAGAGCCGCAAGAGCGGTGGGGTTCAAGTACTCCTCGTTCAAGCAGCTCTTGTCATATCGAAAACGTGTGTCTCGTGAGCATTCGATGAGTTCTGCAGTAAAGAACTTCTCCCAGCTAAAGAACTTTGAGCTTTCGATATGTTCAGCGGGGTTAAGCAGCATGTCCTTAATGTGTTTGCTGTTGAATAATCCCGACTTCAACACGAGCCATTCAAACGATTCCGGTAGGAATAGCTTGATGTTCTTTCGGCGCAATAGAGCAGCTGCTTCCGCAATTTCTGGTCCAAAGGCGGCGCCGTCGGCAATCACGAGGATGTCGTTTTCCGGTGCGTCCATAATGCAGTTGCAAATGTTTGATTTTCCTCCCGCGCTGATGCACTTAATGCTGCTCTTTTTGCATAGCAAACTGAAGAATTCGTAGCCCGAATTTGTGTCCTCGACGATGACAAGCTCGGGCCTCTCGCCTCTAAAATCAGTATCACCGTAAATACGATATGTAGAGGTGTAGACACGAGAGTAAACGGGATACTTCGTTGTGGTTCGGTTGGTGTTCTTAAGACCGTAGATTTCATCAGCGCTGTAGGGCAGTTGACGCAGTGACTCTCTGGCGACGATTACGTAGTAGTTTGAGCTACGTTTTGCTTCATGGGCAAATTCTCTTGATCGAACAAAAGTATTGCCCTCATCAATAAATACAATACTGCTGGAAATTTCTTGGAGATCTCTGCGCCAATATTTTCCAGATATTGTTTTACAGGGCACTTTGCAACTTACTGTTACGCCGCTTTGTGCCCCAAGATCTTCGTGAGCTGCCACCATTTCAAGCAAAGTTGTCTTGCCTGTAGCACTGTTGCCTTGGATGATGGCCAGATTTCGATTGATGGTCAGTTTAAACTGAACCCGGTTATTTTGAATAGTTACCTTGTATGATCCGCGCATCAGGAGTTCTCCCTTAGGCATTTTCCAGCTATGGGGACAAGGTCAAACATCGTGTGAACGACATCGCCTGTGTTCGCAATGGCAGCCGTGAATTTTCCGTTTCCGAAATCCATTAAATGGTAGAGATTGATTGTTAGATCCTTTTGCGCGGCGATCCTCAGAATCCAGTAGGCGCAATTATCACCGCAATTTGAGGCGTTATATATATTCTGCGGCATAAAGTACATAAGCAGTAGTGTTTTGGTGCCGCTGGATAGTTTCTCGGGAGGAATGACGCCTAGAATCTTGGTATCGATTGCATTGGGGCCTACCACGGTGCCTTTATCGATGGATTTAATGACCCTTTGGGCAAAGGAGTCTTGAAACCACTGGGGCGAATAGACGTTATCGAAGTAAACCGACGTGTTGTAGATAACGTTTTCCATATCACCATAGTGAATTGTTAGCACGTTAGCTCCTTCGGCTTGCTGATTTGGCATTTAGTGAGATTGATTATATCGCAGCACATTAGGCGGGCGTTATCGGCCCGCGGTAGATGTGATTGATGACCAAGGTTTGTATTTTGTTGCTTTATTAATCAGTTCACTCGTTTAATCAGTTCGTTCATGCGCTAAGTTTGCCTTAGAAGCTATTCAGCGTAACGGTTGAGGTGTGGCGACTCATATTTAAATTGCAGTCACAAAGACACCTTTTATCGATTTCCCGTTGAAATACTGAATTGATAGTTTAAAAATAACTTAAGAGAGCCTTAAATCTCGGAGAAAGGATGTCGTATGAAAAACCTTCGAGAAAGATGGCGCGGACTAACAGTGCTGGGAGTTGTTGCATTTGCCGCTGCCTGCATGACGGTTGCCCCGGTGCCCTCATTTGCTGATATTGCTGGCGGTGGCGGAGACGGTGGACCGATTACGGAATGGTGTTCCGACGGTCGTCCGAAGACTGGACTCGTTCGGTGCGAGGACGGCAACCTTCGCTATTTCGATCCCGAAACTGGCGCCATGGTCACGAACCAGTGGCATAACGAATACGAAGCTGTCTGGTACTATTTTGGCGCTGACGGGATCGCGGTGTCGGGCTGGCAGTCTATCGGTGGGGACAAGTATTACTTTTACCCCGAAAGCCATGATATGGCATACGGCCGAGTTCAGATTGACGGCAAGAACTACTTCCTGAACACCCCTGGTGCCAACGCCGATGGCCGCATGCAGCATAGCGGCTGGCTCTATGACTCCATCTATGGAAAGTGGTTCTATGCGACCTCCAGTGGCGAACTGCTGACCGGTTGGCATAATATCGGTGGAACTTGGTATTTTTTCGACGAGTATGGTGTCATGCTGACCGGCTGGATCAACGTTTCGGGGACGTGGTACTACGCCAACGCTTCCGGTGCGATGGTCACTGGCTGGCTCAATATCGGCGGTACGTGGTTCTACCTCGATGGCTCGGGCGCCATGGTTGCTAACGGCTGGCGCAGCCTGGGCGGCTCCTGGTACTGGTTCGGCGATTCCGGCGCGATGGCTACCGGCTGGTTCTTGGCAGGTGGCTCTTGGTACTATGCGAGTGGTTCGGGCGCCATGGTAACCGGCTGGCTCAGCAATGGCGGCACGTGGTATTGGCTCGGAGGTTCGGGCGCTATGGCCTCTAACTCTTGGGCCAACGTTGGTGGAGTTTGGTACTGGTTCGACGATTCCGGCGTGATGGCCACCGGCTGGCGTCAGATCGGCGGCGCCTGGTACTACTTTAGCGGTTCCGGCGCTATGGCCCACGACTCCTGGGTCGGCGACTACTACCTCCAGTCTTCCGGTGCCATGGCTACTAATGCCTGGATCGGCTCCTATTATGTCGGCGAGGACGGTAAGTGGATTCCGGGCTACGGCCTAGTTTGGTATAAGAACGGTAGCAATGTTTACCATACGCATAAGTGCCGTACCGTTGGTAAGGACGCAAAGGGCTATTCGCAGATCTCTATTCAGGAGGCCCAGAGGCGTGGTGCTTCACGAGAGTGCAAAAACTGCCAGCAAATTGGCTAGCACATTACTGAGTTAGTTTTGATTGAGACCCCGTTGCCCTGAGGTGACGGGGTCGCTGCGTGATTGGATACCGTGCTGCTATGAAGAAATGCTCATTCGGGGTGCTGGTCTTTTCCGGCCTTGTTTCTTTGGGGCTCCTTTTGAGTTCGCCCTCGATGTTATACGCCCTTGATTCGAATAACACTGACGAAGGTTCCGCATCTAACGTTGCTATTGCTTCTGTTGAGTCAGCCATTGATGCTCAGCGCGATTCGACCTTCGCTGTCGAGCAGAACTCTCAGGTGGATAATGAGACCCCTTCTGAGGTTTCGAATCAAATTGTTTGGCATCAGGGGTGGATATCACCCGAAGAAGGGGCTGGTTTTTGGCGTTGGGGCTTGTCCGACGGAACGATCGCTGTTTCCTCTTGGAGACATATAAACGGTAGCTGGTACTGGTTCGACGACGAAGGTCGAATGGCTCAGGATGGATTGGTCCAAGTCGGGGGTGCGACTTATGGATTCTCCTCTTCGGGTGCAATGCGTGTCGGCTGGTACCTAGATTCTACGGGCTCCACTTCTGCTTGGCGTTATTTCTCCGGCTCTGGCGCTCTGGTAAAGGGCTGGCTCTCGGATGGGGGTCGTTGGTACTGGCTTGATCCTGCAGATGGTTCTATGGCCACCGGGCTGAAAGAATGTAATGGCACCTCTTATATCTTTAACAGTTCGGGGGCCATGCTCTCCTCCCAGTGGGCGCTTATTGACAACAACTGGTATTACGCTGACTCCAACGGCTTGCTGCATGGAGGCTGGTTACTTCTAGGGAATTCTTGGTATTACCTGGATCCAGGAAGCCATATTATGCTCACGGGCTTTGTGCAAGTGGGTACATCCTCCTATTTCCTTACGAGTTCAGGTGCCATGGCAACAGGCTGGGCACTTGCTGATGATACTTGGTACTACGCCGCATCAAACGGAGCAATTCAACGAGGGCGATGGATAAAGTCCGGAAGCGCCTGGTATTACCTTGATGATGTATCCGGCGCAATGCGTACTGGTGAATATACGGTAGGCGACACGCGCTATTATTCTTATGATTCCGGTGCGATGGCATCTTCGTGCTGGATCAACTTGAGCGACGGTATTTCATGGGCGAATTCGTCTGGAGCACTGAGCGAGCCGTTGCCTACTTCATCTGATGGATCTCCCGTAATCGCTGATCGTGCCGACTTGTCTTCATTGCCAGGTACAATTCATATTGGAGACTCGGTTTTCTATGCGGACGCAAACGGTGTCGTTAATGTGGCATCTGGTTGGATTATGTCGAATGACGCTTCTGACGAAAGCGACAACACTTGGTACTACACATCTTCCAATGGTGTCCTTAAGTCTGGTTGGCAATATGTCAACGGCGCGTGGTATTGGATGGATCCTTCCACATTCAAGATGAAAACTGGATGGCTTAATGACGGCGGTACGTGGTACTGGCTCCAGCCTTCGGGCGCCATGTTTGCTAACGGGTGGCTGAAAATCGATGGCGTTGACTATTACTTCAATGCAAGTGGTGCATGGTTGAATACGTCTGGTTCTGTTTTAGGGGTTAATAGGTCCAGCCTGGTCAATTGGCTTATGAGCCACGAGAACGATGGCTATTACCGTGGAACACGCTATGATACGCATCTTAGCCAAGAATCATGCATGCATCCAAAGGGTGATCCTCGTTGGGACGGGTATACCGGTATGAACTGCGGCGGATTTGTATCGCATGCATATATGAAAGCAGGCGGGGATTTAGCTCCAATTGCCGCCGAGCAGAGCCATTCCCCTTGGAGTGGTGGTCCCGGAAGGGGCGGCTGCGTTAACGCTTATCGTTGGTACGGCTACGCTATCGATACGTGCGCAAACGTGACTTATTTCAACTCTATTGATGAGTTGTTACGTAGCGGTTTGGCTCGTAAGGGGGACATTGTGTTCTTCAATCCTTACAACCCATATGCGGACGATAGCCACATTGGCTTTTTCTGGGGCAATTCGCCGAGCGAAAACTTGTTTTGGCATAGTGACGGTTATGGAAACCGTATTTCTGGTTTGACTGCTTTGGGTCCATCGAAAGTAATATTGATTCGTTAGAATTCCGAGTTGTAGGGGACTCTCTGGGCCCCCTGCCTTTTTGACATCTGGTTTGAAAGCTAACTGATGTCGGCATTCTTTGGGCAAAGAGTAGGGACCAGGAGTCCTTGGTTTCACCCTGCTGGGAAGTTCTTGTTTACATTGTGGTATTGCGTGCAGTTATTTGTCGTCCTAGATGGCGCCTTGTCCAGTTGGATGTTCGGGAATCTTTCACAGCCATGCTGTAAGCTAGACGCAAACAAGAACGAATGACGAGGTTTACATGAGCAAACATCTTAAGTTATTTTCGGCATTGTTGGTGCTGATGGTCCTTGCGCCCATTTCTGTGTTTGTTTTTCCTTCGAACGCGGAAGCTGCGCGGTCCCTAGTTGAGAATTCCTGGCGTTATGAGGATGGACAATTGGTCGCAGAGGATGCTTCTTCCGAAGAAGATGGAATAGCCTTATTGTCCATGGACATTCTTCCCGATGGGGCTACGGCGCAGGGCATCGATGTCAGTGAGCATCAAGGACGTATTGACTGGAATGCTGTTAAGGCTTCTGGTATCGATTTCGCTATTCTGCGTGTTGGATTTGGCGCTCCATCTTGGGGCGGTCGAGTTGACTATCAATTTAATCGAAATATTTCTGAGTGCGAGCGACTCGGAATTCCTTACGGCGTCTATATCTATTCATATGCTTTTGATAATCAACAGGCAGCCGATGAGGCGTCCATGGTGATTGACTGCCTATCGGGGCACAATCCTAGGCTACCGGTGTATTACGATCTTGAGGACAAGACAATTATTGCAGATGGTCGTCAATCCGGAATTGCATCTAGGGCTCAGACATTCTGTAATAAGATTTCTAGTGCTGGATATAAGCCAGGCATTTATGCAAACCTAAATTGGTTTAACAATATATTGACCGACCCTGTATTTAAGAGCGGTTCTTGGGATCATTGGATTGCTCAATACAACTCCCAATGTCACTATACCGGCAGTTACAGCTTTTGGCAGTATACAAGCCGCGGAAAAGTTTCTGGTATTAGCGGAAACGTTGATATGAATTACGCGTATGTTGATGTCTCTCTTTATTACTGGCAGTTAAAAGAGGGCACTTGGTATTACGCAACCTCTGACGGCAAAGCGTATACCGGATGGTTGCGCCAGGGCGGAGCCTGGTATTGGCTCGACCCCGACGCGGGCGGTGTAATGGCCACCGGGCTCCACGAGTGCAACGGCTCCCTGTACTGGTTCAACTCCTCCGGCGCGATGGCGACCGGATGGGTCCTCGACGGCGGGACCTGGTACTACGCGACGGGCTCCGGCGCGCTGGCGCGCGGCCCCGTATCCGTCGGCGGCGTGCCCTACTGCTTCGACGCCCGGACGGGGGCCATGCTGACGGGCTACCAGACGGACGCGCAGGGCGTCCGCCGCTACTTCGGCAACTGCGGCCCCCTTAACGGCTGGGGCCTCGTCGACGGCTCCTGGTACTGGTTCGCTGACGGTATCGCCTCGACCGGCTGGCTTTACACCGGCGGCTCCTGGTACTGGCTCGAGCCCGACGCGGGCGGCGCCATGGCGACGGGCCTCCACGCGTGCAACGGCGCAGCGTACTGGTTCAACGCCTCCGGCGCCATGGCGACCGGCTGGGTGCTCGACGGCGGCACCTGGTACTACGCGACGGGCTCCGGCGCCCTCGCCTCCGGCTGGCTCAACTTAAACGGTACGTGGTGCTGGCTCGATCCCTCGACGCACGCCATGGCCACCGGGCTCCATGGGTGCAACGGCTCCATGTACTGGTTCAACGGCTCCGGCTCGATGGCGACCGGATGGGTCCTCGACGGCGGCACATGGTACTACGCGACGAGCTCCGGCGCCCTCACCTCCGGCTGGGCCTACGTCGGCGGCGCCTGGTACTGGCTTGACCCCTCCACCCATGCCATGGCTACCGGCCTTCACGAGTGCAACGGCTCCCTGTACTGGTTTAATTCGTCCGGCGCGATGGCGACCGGGTGGGTCCTCGACGGCGGGACCTGGTACTACGCGACGGGCTCCGGCGCGCTGGCGCGCGGCCCCGTATCCGTCGGCGGCGTGCCCTACTGCTTCGACGCCCGGACGGGGGCCATGCTGACGGGCTACCAGACTGATGCGCAGGGCGTCCGCCGCTACTTCGGCAGCTGCGGTCCCCTTAACGGCTGGGGCCTCGTCGACGGCTCCTGGTACTGGTTCGCTGACGGTATCGCCTCGACCGGCTGGCTTTACACCGGCGGCTCCTGGTACTGGCTCGAGCCCGACGCGGGCGGCGCCATGGCGACGGGCCTCCATTCGTGCCACGGCTCCGCGTACTGGTTCAATGACTCCGGCGCGATGGCGACCGGATGGGTCCTCGACGGCGGCACCTGGTACTACGCGACAGGCTCCGGCGCGCTGGCCTCCGGCTGGCTCAGCCTAAACGGTGCGTGGTACTGGCTCGACCCCGCGACGCACGCCATGGCAACGGGCTTTCAAACTATTGGATCATGTGAATACATATTTAATAGTTCCGGCAAGATGATGGCTAATTGCTGGTCAAACGGTGATGGGTCCTGTATGTATCATTCTTCATCCAGCGGTGCAATTGACCTTAAGGGCATCATGACCGATTCGGGAATCCAGCTGATTGACGATGGCGGGAATGTTAGAACGGGCTGGATTGAGAGTCAGGGTTCTCGATATTATTGTTCTGCTGATGGGGTAATTCTGACTGGATGGCAGCAAATAGCTGGGTCTTGGTATTACTTTAACTCGGATGGTCGAATGGCGACCGGCTGGCTTAACGATGGCGGTAACTGGTACTGGCTAGATTCCGCTTCTGGCATAATGAAAACGGGATGGCTTTCCCGTGGGGGCACATGGTATTACCTTGATGCCGCACGTGGGGGAGTAATGTTGAGCAACGGTTGGTATTGGATCGGCTCTACTGACTACAAGTTCAGTTCATCCGGCGCAATGGTTGGCGCTTGGGTCGATGTCCCGTGCTATTCGCAGTACCCGGAACTTCCTACTGGCTGTGAGTCGGTTGCCCTTACAAACTTGCTTAACTACTATGGTTTCGGTTTAGGTAAGACGATTATTGCGGATTACTATTTGCCCAAGGGAAGCAATGGCAATTTTGTTACCGCTTTTGATGGCAATCCAAGGCGTAGCAGCGGGGGTCTCATGGGATGCGTCGCACCTGCGATTACTATTGCTGGTAATAACTTTCTGCGTGCTGCTGGAAGTGGCAAGCAGGCAAAAGACGTCTCTTTCTCGTCAATTTCTTCCATTAAGAACAGGCTGACCTGTGGTCAACCTGTTGAGATGTGGAATACCGAATGGGGAAGTTGGCCAGGAGGCCGTTATGCTGCGCGTTGGTATAACGGGCATTCCTATGGTCTGTGGGGCGGTAATCATGCCGTAGTCCTTAAAGGCTATGATGACGAGCAGGGAATTGTCTATCTTTCGGATTCGATTAACGGCAATGTTACGCGAAATGCCCAGGTGTTCTTCGGTACGTGGCAACAGATGGATAGCCAGGCCGTGGTAATTGAATAGCCATGATGTTAAAAAAGGGGAGAGCTCGTCGAGCTCTCCCCTTTTTACTACATTTTTATTCAAGCTACGCTGTCCTATTACGTCCAAATAGTTCGTCCCAGTTACTAGCTGCCAAAACTGTTCCGCATACGATTACAACGCAGCAGATTACGGATGCCATGTCGGGAATTGTTCCAAGCAAGATCAGGCCAAAGACCACCGACCATGCCGAATAGGAGATATTCAGAGCCATCGCACGCGCTGCTCCGATTGCCGCAATGCCCTTGTAATAGAACAGATAGGATGCAGTTCCTGCGAGCCCGGCGAGTGCAATAATCAATGTGGGCATGCTCGGGATAGCGCTCAGCGTGAAATGCCACGCTCCGAAGAGGGGAAGTACAAGCACTCCATAAACAAGCGCACTCGTAGTTTCGCGGATTTGCAAAGCCGTTTCGTCATCAACGGCATCATCTTTCATTCCCCATGCGCACAGCACCGCTTCGGATCCCCATCCGATAACAGCAAGCACCGCGCCGAGTAAGCCGAGGGGGGCATTTGCAATCTCGCTCGATCCGGCCGATAGATAGCCCATCGTCATTACGCCGCAAAGAGCAACGAGAAGGGAAAGAATCTGTCCTTTGCCCATTTTCTCCTTCAGCAGCACGAAAGAAAGGAATGCTCCGACAGCGGGATAGAAGGCGGAGATAATTGCCGTGTAGGCTGCTCCGATATTATTAATCGCCAATACGTATCCGGTCATTCCGATAGGTCCACCGAGCAGAGCGCCGGCGATGACGACCTTGCCCGAACGAGTTTTAAGTGCAGCGAGCGTGTCTTTTAATCTGCCTCGAACTCCCATGTACCCAAAGAGCCAGATTGCACAGAAAGCATCATGGAGAAAAGATCCTGCAATGGAGGCGCATGCAAGCGCTTCCGCCGATCCTATATAGGGCGCGAGCGCCAAACCGATTCCAAGAATTACTGTATCAAGGCCCCAAAGAAGGCCGCTAAAAAAGCCGAATTGCATCGTTACTCACCTTTCCGATAGATCTCCAGTGCCTTTTTAAGGTATTTGGCACCGTAATTGAAGTAGATATAGAGCCACTCGCCCACGAAGTCACCTTCGGCTTCTTTCAGAAGAGACCAGAGGTACCAGCACCATCCTGCAAGGGCAATGTGCGCATAGTTATGCGCAACTTCGTTGTTTGTTGCCTTGCGCCCAAAATATGCATCAAGCGCGCGGTCGACTTCATCTTCGGAAAGCTCGCAGCAGACACTGCACGTTCCAAAATCGTTTGCGTAATCGCTCATGCCAGCATATTCCCAGTCAATGAGATAGTACTTGTCGTTCTCATCGATAAGGAAATTGAGGTAAAAGAAGTCATTGTGGCAAAGGCATTTTGGTGCATTATCGGCCTGTACAAAGCGCTCCAATTCATCGATTTCGGCGGACATCTCCCTGTAGCCTGGAATGTCGATGGGACCTTTTTCCAGAAGAAGTGATTCGTAGCGCTTCGCTTCGAGGTAGAAGTCAAATTCGGTTTCGACATTTGCACCACTCTCGTGAAGCGAACGACACATCTGCATCATTCGATTCATTTGGGCAGCATCATGCGGATCAGGCTGCTTTGCGTTGGGTACAAACTTCGAAATTTTCCAACCACGCTTTGGGTCCTCATGAATAAACGTATCGTCAAGGCCGAGTTCCTTGGCCTTTTTAAGTGCGGCTACTTCTCCATTTCTGTTAATAAGCAGTTCGGTCCCGACTCCCGGATGGCGGTAAACGTACTCTCCGTCATTGGTTCTAAAGTGGCACGATAGATTCGTAAGACCTTGTTTAAGGGGATAAACGTCGTGAATCTCTGATTTGGAGCAGCCGAGCACTTGCTCGATGTTATCGAAAATATCGGAGTCAACGTTTTCGATAAAATGCGGATCAAAGGCACGCAGTTCATCAAGAGAATCGAATTCGTTGATCTCGCCCTCAGGATACTTCTTGATAACCATATCGAGCTCCTTGATGTGCTCGATATATAGATCTTCCCAAAGCTTGTCCGTTGTTTCGGGCTTGTTATATTCCGTTTCGAGAATCTGCTTAAATGCAAGCGAGAAGGCTTTATCAAAGTAGACATGTCCAAGCATATACCAAGCATCGGAACCGCCAATCGTAACATTGGTGATTCTGTCCATTGCTCCGGTTTGAATGCACCATTCTTTGGTGGCGCCTTCAGCATATTGAGCAGAATAAAATGCTTTCCAAACGTATGCTTCAAACGGATTGTTTAGAAGGTAATCATCGCTTGAGCAAATATAGGTGTTGCCAAGCCGCTCTTTTACGCACATAAGCGATGCGTGGTTATTTTTGGATGCATATTCGTTGTTGACGACAATCGAGACGCCGAACTTGCTTTCGAGATAGAAGAAATATTCTTTTTTATAGCCGACAACGACGGTGATATTGCTGATACCTGCGTCTTGCAGCTGCCTAATCTGACGTTCGATGAGAATCTCACCACGTACCTTTAAAAGGCCTTTGGGCTTTTCATACGAAATGGGAGCAAAGCGGCTCGAAAGCCCCGCAGCCAATATCACTGCGTTTTCAACCTTATAGGGGTGAAGTGCTTCGTAACCGCTGTCGGTTAGGCTGTCCGATTCGAGAAGGCCCTCATTCGTAAGCTCTTTATTTGCTGCGTTTACCGATCCAAGTGAGAGGCCAGTGCGCTCGGCAACTTCTCGCTGGCTAGCATATGGGTTCTTTAGGTATTCGTACAGAACAGTAAAGTTACGCTTGGTCAGTTCCACTGCAGGCCTCCAATTAAGATGTTCATTGCTCAGGGAAAGAATAGAATGATTGAACGATATGTTCAATTTAATATATTTATCTACATAGACTGAACAGACAGTAACGAAAATCAATCCTGGAATGTGGATTAAAATAAATAAATGAGATATCTGGGAGGGTCGCTTATGTATCGATTCGAAAAGAAGGCCACGCTTGTTTGTGCTGCCGCGTCATTAATCACTGCTTGCTGCTTGCCCCTGAGCGCGAATGTCGCGTTTGCACAGGATTCCGTTGAGGCTCAGAGTATTGAGTCAAAAGCGGTTTTTTCTTCTGTGGTTTCCGATGATTTGCAACCTGATAATTCTTCCGTCATAAAAGATGGCTGGCAACGAGACGAGTCGTCTGGAGTTTGGTATTACGGAAAAAACGGTAAACACCAAACTGGCTGGCTGCAAAGCGGGGGCTATTGGTATTGGCTTGATCCAGCCAATGATGGTGCAATGCAGACAGGTTATTTCAATGTGACCGATGCTGGCGGATCGACTGCTTCGTTTTATGCGAATGACGGCAATGCCGCAACGCCTTTTGGCGCGCTATATCAGAACTGCTGGCTACGTAACTCAGATGGAAATTGGTTTTATGCCAATGCTGGAGGCGATTTAGCTGCTGGTTGGTTTTATCAAGACGGCACATGGTATTACCTGGATCCTGCCACCCATATAATGCAGGTTGGTTTTGTCGACCTCGGGAGCGGGAAATACTATTTAGATGCCACTGGTGCTATGAAAACCGGCTGGATTCTCGTTGACGGGAATTGGTACTGGGCTTATTCATCGGGTGCCCTTGCTTCGTCATGGCAGACGATAGGTGGGACTCGCTATTATTTTGACCCACAGACGCTCATCATGTTTAAGGGTCGTCAAAAGATTGATGGAAGAACCTACATTTTTGGTGACTATGGCCTCGCAAATGGATGGTACAAAGACGGAGCAGATTGGTATTACTGCTCTAACGGTATTGCGGCCACTGGCTGGAAACTCGTTAACGGCGCTTGGTATTATCTCGACCCAGCCTCCGATGGTAAGATGTCCGTTGGGTATTTAGACCTTGGCAATGCAGCTTATTATTTAAAGCCTAACGGGGCTATGGCTGTTGGTTGGGCTCAGGTCGAGGACGGCTGGTATTTCGCCTCCCAATCTGGTGCACTTATTTCTGGCTGGTATAAAGAGGGCACGAGCTGGTATTACCTGGACCCTGTTAGCCATCTCATGAAAACGGGCTTATTTGAGGTGGGCGGCAACGATTGTTTTGCAAACCAGAGCGGTAGGCTTGTGATTTCAAGCTGGGTTACCGTTAATGAAGGCGTTGAAAGATACGCCGATGGTAATGGATACCTTTGCAAGGATGCGATTCGCGAAAACGGCACCATCCTAAAAATAGCCGGAGCCGATGGTTGGCAGGTTGCGTCCGGCTGGGTTAATGTCGCAAATCTAAGGTTTTACGCTGAGCCCGGAACGGGCGTCATTCATCTTGGATGGTTACAGATTGACGGCGATTGGTATTGGCTTGATGCTGATTCTGGCGTAATGAAGACCGGATGGGTTTTTACTGGCGGAGCATGGTATTACCTAAACGCTGACGGAAAAATGGCAACTGGTTGGAAATGCCTGAATGGAACATGGTATTACCTTGAGTCCAATGGCAGCATGCATGCTGGCTGGCTTAAAGATTCGGGTAAGTGGTATTGGTTAGACGGTAGCGGCGCTATGGCAACGGGTGCAAGAACCATCGATGGCGTTCGTCGAGTTTTCTGGAGCGATGGTCAGTGCGACAAAGTTGGCTGGCAAAATCCATCCCAGTATCCTCAGGTCAGTTCTTGGACTGTTCAGCTGCCTAGCTATTGCACCGGATACTTTACCTATGTGACCCCTTCTCGCATTTCTGTCGAAGCAACGCGGGAAGATTGCGTGAACGCCTTTATCCAGCGCGCCTATGAGTATATCGGTACGCAATATATTGAGCCTTGGTCTACCGCTCCCGGTGGAGCTGTTGATTGCTCTGGTTTTGTCTTGCAGTGCCTTTATGCTACTGTCATGGATATGGGTGTTTACAACCCTTATAACCATCGCTGGGATCCAAGCCAAACCTACAATTCCATGAATTGGTATCGAAGCAATATCTTTATGCCCGTGAGCACGAGCTCGATTCAACGCGCCGATGTAATTTATTATCGCGGGCATATCGCAATTGCACTTGGCGGCGGTATGATGATCGACTCCTGGCCTCATCAGGGTGTCGGAATTCATCCTATTAGCGCAAGGGGAAATGTAATCGGCGCAGCTCGTCCGTTTATTTAATTGATTTGCTGCAAGACGATCGATATCGGTTTGGGGGCCTGAAATGAATGTCAGGATTGAACATCGAATTTGTTGGCGAGTAATTGGCTTGATGCTATTTTCCGCCTTGCTCTCAGTTTCCGTCCCCGCATTTTCTTGCACTGCCTATGCCGTGGAAGAGGGGGCGGATAACGGTGTCGTAGAGCGCGACTCGACAGGAGGGTCGGGAGCATTTGTCGGTGGCGGTTGCTCTCAAGACTCCAGTGATTGTGCCGGCAAAACAACGGAAGATTCGAGCCTACAGGTTGTCGAAAGCCAAGACCCGTCGACGACAGAAAAACTATCTGGATGGCAATGGAACGGTTTGTCCTGGTACTACTATCTAGACGGCTGTCGTTTGACCGGAATGCAGAATATTGACGACTCGTTGTACTACTTGGACCCCGCTCGTGACGGCGCAATGAGCTGCGGCTGGATTTTTACTGAAAATAAGTGGTATTACGCGGGTCCATCAGGCGCTTTGGCAAGTGGTTGGCAGTTTATCGGAGGCCAATGGTACTGGTTTGACTCCTTTGACAGCTGTTCTATGGCTACTGGTCGACGTGTTATTGATGGGCACCCTTATCTTCTTGGAACCTATGGACTGATTAATGGTTGGTGCCTTGATAACGGTTTATGGTATTGGGGAAACAATGGTGAAGTCTTAACCGGTTGGCTTCAAACTGGCAATAATTGGTATTGGCTTGATCCCGCCAATGATGGTGTTATGTCTAGAGGAATCGTTTCTGTCGGTTCGTCTCTTTACTATTTATCGGATTCCGGCGCAATGGCTGTTGGTTGGGCGTTTGATGGGACGGACTGGTATTACGCTGACGGTTCCGGCGCACTTGCATCGGGCTGGCGTTTGGTGAACGGCGTTTGGTATTGGCTCGATGTCGCAAATGACAATAGAATGGCTACCGGCTTTTATGTCATCGGATCCAACCGGTATCATTTTTCTTCAACGGGAGCGTTGTCACTTGGCTGGTTTATGAGCGATGGAGACTGGTATTACGCTGAGCCTTCTCAAGCGTCGGGCATTATAAAGACTGAATGGCTGAAGGACGGTGGTCAATACTATTATCTCGATCCTGCCGCCGACGGTAAAATGCTTCTTGGTCATTTTTCTGTAAATGGGAAAAGCTATTATGCAAAAGCTTCAGGCGCTGTTGCTTGTCGTGAATGGGTAGATGTCCAGGACTCGGTTCAGGATGAGCCATCTAAGGCTTTTGCTGGTTCTGATTGCTCATTGTGTGGAGCATTGCGTAATGGAAAACTGTTTACATCAAACGGCGATGGCGAATTGGTCGAAGCTCACGGGTTTGTGATGCTTGGAGGCTGTAAGTTCTATGCTGATCCAACCGATGGCTCCCCCTGCGCTGGATGGAAGAACGTTAACGGAAAATGGTACTTTTTTGATGAGACCGCTGGCTATGCACGATCTGGCTGGCTGTACAAGGATGGCTCCTGGTTCTATTTAGATCCGTCCACTTATGCTATGAAAACCGGTTGGGTTGCCGTTAACGGATCTTGGTATTACCTGAATTCGTCTGGTTTCATGCAGACGGGATGGCTCAATCTGGGCGGCACCTGGTATTGGCTTGACGCTAGCGGCGCTATGGCTACTGGCTGGCGCGTTGTGGACGGGTCCTGGAATTACTTTATGGCAAACGGCGCGTGGGTGTCAGACTATATGGATGCTAAAGCTCAAAGTTATTCAAGCAATACAAATTGGCTGATACTTGTCGATACGTCGCGTTGCATTACGAGTATTTACACTGGATCCTGGAATAACTGGTCCTTAAACCGTCGATATGTATGTTCGACGGGAAAAGCTAGCACACCTACGGTGATAGGGGAGTATCAAGTCTACGGAAAGGGATATTCCTTTGGGCATGGATATACTTGCTATTACTACACGCAGTTCTATGGTGATTATCTGTTCCATTCTTCGCCCTACTACGTTAACAGCAATCGCGTGATGGATCCCACGATGGGTGTTCCATCCTCTGCGGGATGTGTTCGCCTTGAGATTCAGAACGCAAAATGGATTTACGATAATATTCCTTATGGAACAAAAGTTGTTACGTATTAAGTGATTTCTGCATCAATATCTTCAACGGAAGAATAAGTCGCATGTCTTTTGTAAGAGGGTCAAGTTTCGTACTGGTTTTATGAATGGGCGATTCATCAAAGATATCTACTAAGTGGATTAATTAGTCTGGGCATTGGAGTAATTCAAGAGATGAAAAAAACCTGTTTTGTTCTTAGTGGTAATGCGTATCTATGTCCTTATTTGTTTAACTTTTATGTCGATAATACTCCCGGGGAAAAATACCTTGTCTACTGGAATAGGGATGGCGTGGAAGAGACGCTAGGGTCGATTAAGGGCATTGAATATACTAAGCCCTGCCCAGATACTGGTTTATTACGCAGGCTTTACAGTTATTTTGCCTATATGTTGTTTGTAAATAAACAGCTATTAAATAGTGATTTTGATCACATAGTTTTACTTAATACTATTGCTGGTTATTTTGCGTTTCCTGCACTACTTATTAAGTATCGCAAACGCTATGTAATGGATGTTCGAGATTACGGAGGAGAGTTTAATCCGATTCTGGGCCTCATGTCTCGCGCTATAGTGTCCTTTGCTGGAATCGTGGTGCTTTCATCACGTTTTTATGCCGCTTTTCTCGCCCCTTCTGAATACAGTTATGTCCACAATCTGCAGCGACCGTCATTCTCTGATCTTGATGCTAGTTCATGCGTGAATAGTTTAAATGGCAATCCTTCTTTACCGATCGTGATTGCATTCATTGGTAGTGTTGGCCAGTATATTGAGCAACATGTTAAGTTGATCAATATGTTTAAAAATGATTCACGTTTCCGTTTGATGTTTGCAGGAGCTGGATCTGAAAAGCTAAAGGATTATTGTAGAAATAATCACGTAGAAAACGTCCAACTGTTAGGGAGGTTTGCACCTGAAAAAATGTACTCTTTATATACAGGAGTCAACATAATCCACAATCTGTACGGCAATGGGGATCCATTTCTCGATTATGCTATTTCTAACAAAATGTATATAGCTGCCCAGCTTCATATGCCAATTCTTGTTTGCCCGAATACCGCAATGGAAACAATGGCAAGTGATTATGGTATTGGTTTTACACTTGATTTAGATAATACAAATGTTAATTGGCCCGATTTATTGTTCGAATACTATACCGGTCTAGATTCGAATAGCTTTATTAAGGGTTGCGAGAAATTGTTAACCGATGCATATGATGACAATCAGAACTATTCGGATAGATATACTTCGTTCATTTCTTAAGGCTTGGTTTTTTAATGACGAATGAAATTCTTTCTTTTGATGCGGTGAAACACGAAGAACTGAAAATCTTGGTGGAATTTCACGATTTTTGTGAGAAATATAATTTGTGCTATTCGCTGTCGTATGGAACTCTAATCGGTGCCGTGCGTCATAAGGGTTTTATCCCCTGGGATGATGATATAGATGTTGTCATGCCTCGGAAGGATTACGATAGGTTTCTTGGCCTAGTTCAAAGCGGTAGGTTTTCTCCGTGGCTTCGCGTTCAGGCTACAGAGATTGATGGGTATTTACCTTCATTCGCAAAAGTAATTAATCCTAAGATCTCCGTTCAGACAGAGAGAGATCGCCCTTCAGTTCCAGAATGGCTTTGGATAGATGTGTTCCCAATTGACGGTATATCCGATTCAAATCTAAAGGCCACTATTATGTTTTACGAAGTGAAATTGCTTGATTTGATTTGTATTGTATCAAGGCTCAACTTCCATTATCCACATCCGATTAGCATGAAAATTCTCATGGCTATTTTTTATCCCATTTCTCTAGTACTGCCTATAGAGAAATGGGCTTCCGAACGTTTACATAAACTTTCAAGAAAATATGATATTGGCGAAACAAAGAGAGCGGGACAAATCGGATGGGGGTTTGGTCTCAGGGAGGCTTTTCCAAATAGGTATTTTACGGATGTAATGGATGCGGAATTTGAGGGTCATCAATTTAAAATCCCAACTCATTATGATGAGATGCTTACTCAACTTTATGGCGACTATATGACCATTCCTCCTGCTGATAAACAGGTGTCTCATCAATTAACTGCATCAGTTAATTCAAGAACGGAGTAATTGTTGGGTTCCGATAAAGTTCTTTCGATAAAGTCTAATATTTTATGGAGTTCTATTGGCTCGATTATCGGTTTATCTTGCCAATGGTTAATAAGCGTGCTGGTGGTTCGCCTATCCTTTGGTTTTTCTGATGCTGGCTTATACTCGCTTTCGATGTCTGTCTATGGCATTTTTTTCCCAATTGCTCAATATAGGATGTATACATATCAAGTTTCAGATGTTAATGGGGAAAACACGGTAGGGGAGTATCTTTCCTTTAGATTACTAACCATACTTTTATCACTTGCTTTGACTTTTGCTTATTCGCTATTTACTTGTCGCCCTGCTTCCGTTTTCTGCATTTTTCTCTACGGCTTATATAAAAGCGCCAACCAATTGATAGATGTCCTTCATGCTGCTGATCAGCAGTTCTCCCGGATGGATTATGTTGGAGTCTCACTTGCGCTTCAGGGAGCATTGTCTCTAGTTTTTTTCTGCGTTGCTTTATCTTGCTTTCGTTCGGTGCCGCTAGCTATATTTGCAATGTTTATTGCGGTCGTATTAGTTGGATGGATTTACGATTTGCCACGAACTACCGCCCTAACAAGCATTGTTGTTGGAATTAGCCGAAATAAGGCAAAGCGATTATTGATAACATGCTTGCCGGCTGTGGTTGCTGGCATAGCGGTTTCCGCGTCATCGTCAATTCCACGCCAATATTTATCTTCTGCATTGGGGGATTCTGCTCTTGGGGTCTACTCGTCTATTGCGGCTCCTATTGCTATCATTCAAATGGGTGTTTCATATTTGTATAACCCCCTGCTGGGTTATTTCTCGAAAAGTTATTCAGATAAAGACAGGTGTTCTTTCTTTCGCCTATGCTTTGCCTGCTTACTTGGTGCGTTAATCATCGCCGTTGTGTTCGGTATTGGTTTTGAGGTGATTGGAAATAGCTTATTTTCATTTGTATTTGGTGAGGAAATACTACCTTTCATGTATTTAGTTCCACCTTTGATAGCTTCTGCTGTTTTGACTGGACTGATGTGGCTTGTCAATGATTTGTTGATTTCATTTAGGTATTTTTCGCATACCCTTGTTGCTGGCGTGTTGATGTTTATCGTTTCGCTAAGTTCAATGAAGTATTCCGTAGAAGTATTCAATTTAAATGGTGTTACAGTGTGTAGCTTAATATCTTGTCTTTTTGGACTTGTATATATGGTGGTCGTATTGTCTATCTTGTTGAGACGTCATTTTAATAATCTCGTTTAATTGCATCATTTGATTTCAGGGCGAATTGCTCTCTTCCTGACTTCTTCCTCTGAATTATTTAAATGATTATAATTTGTTCGTAATGACTATGTGCATTTCAATGGTTTTTTTAAGGGGCTGGTTCTTGAAATGAAAAAGGTAATGCTAGTTTTCGGAACTCGTCCGGAAGCAATTAAGATGTGCCCACTTGTGAATGTGCTCAAAACTCATCCGGATGATTTCAGTACCGTTGTTGTCGTGACTGGTCAACATCGGGAGATGCTTGAGCAGGTTTTGCATGTCTTTAATGTGGTACCCGATATTGACCTAGCAGTCATGAAGCCTGGTCAGACTCTTTTCGATGTTACGTGTAGCATCCTTCTTAAAATTAAGAAGGTTCTTGAGGGGGAAAGACCGGATGTCGTGCTTGTCCATGGAGATACCACGACAAGCTTTGCTGCAGCCTTAGCTTGTTTTTATCTGCAAATTCCGGTCGGTCATGTTGAGGCTGGTTTACGCACACATGATATCAGCAGTCCTTGGCCAGAGGAGTTTAACCGCCAAGCAGTTGACATCGTGAGTCAATATTATTTCGCACCAACCGAGGTGAGCAGACAAAACCTTCTCGATGAGGGAAAAAGACCCGAAAAGATTTGGGTTACAGGTAACACGGGAATTGATGCACTTCATACTACCGTGGATCCGGAGTATTCACATCATGAGCTTGACTGGGCAAAGGGTTCTCGTTTGATTCTTATCACCGCACATCGCCGCGAAAACCTTGGTGAACCTATGCATCGCATGTTCCGTGCTATTCGTCGCGTAATGGAAGATTATCCCGATACCAAGGCCATATACCCTATTCATATGAATCCTCTTGTTCGCAAGGCTGCTCATGAAGAGCTAGATGGATTTGATCGACTGCATATTATTGACCCCCTTGAAGTATTTGATTTTCATAACTTTATGGCTAAAAGCTATCTGATACTCACTGACTCAGGCGGTATTCAAGAAGAAGCGCCAAGCCTTGGTAAGCCTGTTCTTGTCATGCGTGACACTACTGAGCGTCCTGAGGGCGTTAAGGCGGGGACTTTGAAACTTGTTGGCACAGAGGAAGATGTAATTTACAACGAGTTTAGCAGGTTGCTCTCGGATGTCTCAGAGTATGAATCGATGAGTCACGCTTCCAATCCTTATGGTGATGGCCATGCAAGCGAAAGAATCGCTTCGGTTCTTTCTGACGGTCATTTACGATGAACCGTGCTAGTAGAAACTTAGCTATATTTGATTAAACAATTCATCTGTTTAGTTCTTTTCTATAAGATTCGTGGCATTTGCAAGAGGGCAGATGCAGGACACCTTGCGGCAATCACAGTGGTCACTACGCAGACCACAGATTGTCGATGGTGATAACAGCTATAGTGTTTATATGTTCTAGGACCGTTGTGGATACTGTGTTGCCTATCACGCTAGCTCCTTGCATAACATGTAGTTCGTCTTGTTGGTGCTACTTTTACTTTTAGCTAAGGATAACGGGCTATCATTGAAAGGTTGTTCATGAGCAATCCTTATAAGGTGCTAGTTATTGTGCCTGCTTATAATGAAGCTGAATCAATTTGTGCGACAGTTAAAGCCGTGATTGATTCAGGATATGATTATGTCGTGGTCAATGATGGTTCAACTGATAATACGCTTGAGATTTGTCATGCTAACCATCTCAATGTACTTGATCTACCGCAGAATCTTGGTATTGGAGGGGCTGTACAAGCCGGCCATAAGTACGCTAAAAAATATGGATATAACATCGACGTTCAGGTGGATGGCGATGGACAGCATGATCCTTGTTTTATTTCCAGTATGGTTGAGCAGATTGAAGCTGGCTATGACTTGGTTATCGGGTCTAGGTTTCTCGAGCGAACTGGGGGGTTTCAGTCTACGTTTTTACGCCGAGTGGGTATTTCATGGCTTACTAGGGTGATTAAAATGTGTACGGGGAAGTACATAGCTGATCCGACATCTGGATTTAGGGCCTGCGGACCGAAAGCTATCGACTATTTCTGTAAGAACTATCCAGTTGATTACCCTGAACCCGATTCTATTGTCTCAGTGCTTGCTCGCGGTCTGTCTGTATCTGAGATTCCCGTTGTCATGAAAGAGAGACAAGGGGGCTCATCATCCATTTCGGGCTTTTCGAGTGCCTATTACATGATCAAAGTTACCCTTGCAATTATTATTTCTGCATGTTCAAAAACGAGGTGTTAAAGTGCCGGTAACCCTTCGCGTTTCTGTCGCAGCGGCCTGTATTTTACTTGCTGCATATGTAGTTAAGCTTATTGAGAGTGGCAGGCTCCAACTTAAGTATTCTCTATTGTGGCTGGCTCTGGTCCTAGTCCTAGTCCTGTCTGCTCTATTTCCGCAGCCCCTGTGCTATTTATCGTCGGCGATGGGGTTTGCCATGCCTTCCAATTTTATATTTGTTCTGGGGTTTGTCTTTGTAATCCTAATCATGCTTTCACTTAGTTTAATTGCCAGCAAACAGGCCGATGCGATTAAGAACTTAACTCAACGAGTTGCATTGCTTGAAAAAGATATCGAGAGCATTCTGAGGGATAAGTAGTTCTATGTTTACGTGCAATGATCATACATTCGTAGTTTGCGCCTATGGCGAATCACCGTATTTGAACGACTGTATATCGTCTTTAATGAACCAGAAGCAAGCCAGTAGGATCTTTATCTCTACTTCTACTCCGAATAAGCATATTGAGCAGATTGCTTCTAGCTATAACTTGCCTGTATTTATTAACAATGGGATGCCAGGGATTGGCCATGACTGGAATTGTGCAATTTCCCATGCTCAAACTCCATTGGTCACCATTGCTCATCAAGATGATCTGTATTCCCCTAATTATTCAATTGAAATGCTTCGCTCTGTGAACGCCTCCAATCATCCCCTGATCTTCTTTTCTAATTATGGGGAGATTCGTAATGGGGAATATGTCGATGACATCTCGATTCTTAAAGTCAAAAGAATAATACTAAGAAAACTCGCTCGAGTTGGTAATTCATCTATAGTCAGGGACAAGCGTCGGGCTTTGCGGTTTGGATCTGCGATTTGTTGCCCTTCGGTCACGTATGTTATGCCTAATCTCGAGACACCTTTGTTTTCGAGTGAGATGAAGTGTGACTTGGACTGGGAAGCGTGGGAGAGATTTTCGCGACTTGAAGGCTCTTTTGTTTATTCTCCCGAGATTCTTATGCATCATCGAATTCACAAAGAATCTGAGACGACTTCCTTGATCCAAGATAATACACGGAGCTCCGAAGACCTTGCTATGCTTGAAAAATTTTGGCCTAAAAAGGTTGCGAAAGTAATCCATCGACTATATTCAGTCAGCATGAATAGCAACACTCTTTAACGTCTCTGTGTTGAACGTCTCCTCTGAGTCGGTTGACGAGCGCTTCGTGTATGACTGAATTCGGATATTAGCCATCGAAGTCGGATGCTACGGCACTGTTCTTGCGTTGATATCATCGACGCAAGCTCTGAGATAATAATTAACTTGTTGATATACTTGCTACCACTATATTTAGTTGCGCTTATGTGAGTTTTGAAATTTAAGGATTCTAGCATGACGAGTTTTGTAAGATGCAAACCTGCTTTTCTTGCTTTTGCCGGTTTATTTGCAGTCTATTCAGTATTTTGGTACTTAAATAATCCTAGATTGCTTGTTCTGCTTACAATTGCGATTTCGTTAATTATAATTCTCGCGCTCGGCAGCGTATTTGCTAGTGATAAGGATCGCCTTAAAAGTGAGTGGGTATTCTTGGTACTGCTCATATCATTTTTAATCATATTTTGCTTTATATTCCCTCCGTTCACCGCGCCCGATGAGGGCCATCATTATTTTTCGACTTATTGGTTGGTTGATAGCCTTCCATTTAATGCCCATGTGTCTAATGACGGTGCTTTTCTGGTGCGAGATATTGATTACGCGCTATACAATAGCCGCCAACCGGGCGATGTAATTAATTCAGCTTCATTTGATTCTGTTATTGATGGTTTTTCACTATTTGGAAATGGACAGCTGGTTCCTTTCAGTGAATTTTCTTTTAGTGCCGGCGGTGAGAATATTACTGCAAAACTGGGCTCTATCATTGGCTTGCAGATAGGGTTGTTCTTTGGGCTTGGAGCTTATCCCGCGTTCTATATGGGTCGAATTGGTTCGGCTCTCGTTTTTTGCTTCTGCGCTTTCCAGGCATTTCGAATCGCACCTAAAGGCAAATCGGTCATTGTATTCGTTTCATTGTTGCCCATGACGCTTCATTTGGCAGCTTCATATTCCTATGATTCTGGAATCATTGCTTATTCACTTCTGGTATTCGCATGTTTGATGCGCGGTTTTTTTGGCGAACAGCGGTCGATAGGAAAAAGAGAAATCATTATATATTTAATCATTTCGGTTCTTTTGGCTCCGTGCAAGGTTATCTATTCAGGGTTGATTTTACTTGGATTGTTCGTCCCTCTTTCGCAGTTCATTGATGAGAAGACCGGGCGTTTTAGCAGGTTCTTGTTGATCTTTTGCGTTATGCTTTCTGTATTGGCCTTACGTTTGGCATCGATGAGCAGCTTGGTTTCTCAGACTTCAGATTCCTCTCGGGGCCATGAAGCGGGGCAGTTATATTCGCTCGGCGATATTCTGCTGCATCCAAAGAATAGTTTCCTTGTTTTTTGTAGAACTCTCGACTCTCTAGGTGATTTCTATTGGGAAACGTCTTTGGGCTATTCCCTTGGATGGCTTCAAGAGAACTTGCGTTTCCCTGCATTCTATATGATTCCTTATTTGTTTTTCGGGTTTATTTGCTGCCTTGACTCTAGTGATGAGCCCTCGTTTCTTACTGCTCCTGTATCCTTTCTTTTCATTTTTGCTTTCCTTTTGGCTGCACTCGGTTCCATTGCATCAATGTGGTTGGCATGGACCTTCAACTATGAAAATGTAATACAGGGTGTTCAGGGGCGCTATTTTCTTCCGGCTTTACCAGCTTTGTTGTTTGGACTAAGAACACGATTATTTAGGTTCAGCTCTACTTCCATTTCCGTTGTTACTACTGGCGTCTGTGTTATGAACTGCCTATATCTTATTCGTTTTATTAGCGTCGCCTCCTGTTTGTAGATTTATCTCGCGCGCAGTTGCTTTGGTAATTTCTTGTAGTTGGGGACTTAATCTCAGGGTTAACTAGGCCTGGTCTATCAAAGACCAATTAGATTGTATGGGAAAAGTGTAATGTTGAGAAATCGTTATTTGAGTTTTATCGGTGTGGTCTGCCTTGTATCAATTTGTTTCACCCCTCTTTTATGCCCAACGGTTGCTTTTTCATTACCCGAAGATTGTGCGGTTCTAGGCGCTGATATTTCTACAGATCAATCGGTACAGGGTCCAGTTGGGCCATCGGATGGTGATCGGTTACCTTCTGATTCGGTTAACTTCACAGCGTCTATCGATTTGTCGACATATGAATACACTGGTGATGCGATTACTCCGAGTGTGTCGGTTTTTGCTGATAGCGGTTTAAAGCTTACATGTGGGACCGATTATGAAGTCTTTTATGCGAATAATGTTGCACCTGGCTGTGCTGATATAGCTGTAAATGGGCTAGGGGACTACGCTGGCGCTACCACCCGGTTGTCGTTCCAGATTGTTCGCTCTTCTGATAACAAAATCGCCCTTCCTGGTTCTTGGGTCTGCGAAAACGGTAAATGGTGGTGGAGATATGAGGCCGGTGGTTGGCCGTCAAACTGTTTTCTGACTATTGGGGGAGCCGAATATTATTTTGATTCCGAAGGCTACGCAGCTACTGGCTGGAGATACCTGAGTGATGGATGGCACTTATTCTCTGAATCCTGTGCGCATTTGAAGGGATGGGCTGCCATCGGCGGTCATTGGTTCTTCCTTGACGAAACATCAGGTTCAATGAAGACCGGTTGGGTTTTAGACAATCATAACTGGTACTATTTGGATGGTTCGGGTGCTATGCATACTGGCTGGCTGCTCCTTGGCAATACTTGGTATTGGCTTGAGCCTTCCGGATCAATGGCTACGGGCTTTAAACTTGTAAACGGCAGTTTGTATCATTTTTCTCAATCTGGATCCATGAACACTGGTTGGTTTGTTGACGATGGGACATGGTATTGCGCCAATGGCTCTGGAGCGATTCGCACAGGATGGTTTTACTTTGATTCTAGCTGGTATTTGCTTGATTCCAATAATAATGGCGCCATGCTCGAAGGATTTCAGTCTGTAAATGGTAATTGGTACTATTTGGATTCGGATAGTGGCGGCGCATTAGAGTGCAACGCCTGGGTCTTCTCGCAAGATGGAAACGCATATTATGCGTGCAGCAGTGGTGCAATTGCGTTAAAGGGTGTCAAGGACAGCGTGGGCGCAATTAAGCTCAACGACGCCGAAGGAAAGCCCATGGTAGGCTGGTATTGGTCCTCCGCTGCTCAGACGTGGTTTTACACGGATCCAGACGGGGTGCTACAGCGCGGTTGGCAATTAATTGGCGGGAAGTGGTATCACCTCGATAACGAATCTGGCGTTATGAATACAGGCTGGTTCCGCGATGATGACGGGCTATGGTATTACCTTATGTCGTCAGGTCAAATGGCAACTGGCTGGAACAGTATCGAGAATGGCGAGTATTTCTTTAATGCTGCTGGTGCTTGGGTAGAGCCCGAGCGTTCTGCCCGTACTTCCTTTCAGTCTCAAATTGTTAGTCGCTGCTACAACGTTCCTTCTCCTGGAGTGGGATTGTGCTCGGAGTGGGTTAGCGAAGTTTTTTATCCCGTGCTGGGGTCTTATCCCAACGGTGACGCATGCGACATGTTTTGGAATTGGTGTCACAGTCGAGATATATCGCAGCTTAAGGTTGGAATGATTGTTGCGGTCCCTACTCATACGCATACTAATGCGGGGGCTCGCTGGGGACACATTGCTATTTATGTTGGTAACGGTATGGTTATGGATAACATCGGTTACATTAGGACGACATCACTGGCCTGGTGGCTGAACTACTACCACACTACTGCTACGCCTCAGTGGGGCTGGGTTTTAAATACGCCATTAGAATAAGATGCTCTCTGACTGTCGAGTGGAGGACAACTTATCACAATGGGGGAACCCACAATAGGGGAATCGAGGGTTAATCCTCGATTCCCCTATCTAGCTTAGGCACACGTTAATTTGTCCTGATTGAATAAGAGAAGAAACGCCAACTTTTTATAAATGATAATAACGATTCGCGGGTTCCCCAACGGTAAAGTTTGGATTCATATAGGGATCACCTTCGATGTAATGCTTGGCCCAGCGATAATTCATGTATGCGACCTCTTTGTGGAAGCGAATCTGCTTCTCCGTATTGTTTTCAACGCCTCTAGAAATCGACTCATAGTGATAGAGCTCGACTTCGGGTGTGTATACGATCAGGTCGTTGATCTCGCGTAGCTTTAAGCAAAAGTCAACGTCATTAAATGCAACTTGAAGCTCTTCCGTGAAACCTCCGACTTTCTCATATTCGCTACGCTTAGTCATTATGCAAGCTGCAGTGACGGCGCTGAAGTCTTGTTGTGCATCGTTGAGTGCAAAGTAGCCCCAGTTATCCTTTGGCATGCTTTGGCAAAGATGCCCCGCCACGCCACCAGTGACACATAAGCCCGCATGCTGAATGGTGTTGTCGGGATAGTAGAGTTTTGCACCAACTGCGCCAACATCCTCACGTGCGCAGATGCCAAGCATTATCTCAATCCAATTGGGCGTAATTACCTCAGTATCGTTATTCAACAGCAAGAGATAGTTACCTTTGGCGTGAGCAACGCCAAAGTTCATGAGCTTGGAGAAATTGAATTCGTGCTCCCAAGTTACAAGACGAACGATATCTGGATATTTTGCTTGCAACTTATCGTAGTAATCGAACGTCGCCTTTTCTGTGCTGTTGTTTTCGATTATGACAAGCTCGTAATTGTTGTACGTTGATTTCTCAACAATTGACTTAATGCAGTTGTCCAGAATGTCGGCGTGGTCTTTAGTCGGGATGATAATTGACACGAGTGGATGGGAATCTGGCACAGCGTAGGTTACTTTATATGTAAAGGGACGACGCGCTTGTTCGACCTTCGCATTGAGCCCAAGCCTGTCCAAATGACTCTGGACCGCTTTGATACCTGCGATAGTGGCATACGGCTTGCTATCGGCATTTGCTGCGGTGGAGGTCCCGCTTAGGCGCCAGTGATATAGAACCTTTGCAACATGATGAACTTTCCTTGCCTTTTCCACGGCGCGGAGAGTCAGATTATGATCCTGTGCTCCATCGAACTCTTTCGTGTTCGGTTCTAGAACATCAAGCAGCGACTTACGGATGGTAAGCATATGGCAGATATAGTTATTGTTTCTGAGCAGATCGATATTGAAATCCGGCTTAAAGAACGGCTGCGCTAGCTTTCCATCGGGCATGAGTTTGTCTTCGTCGCAATAAAGAAGATCGACGGCATCATTGTTTTCAATTGCCTCGGCATATGAGAACAACAGGTCCGGTTCAAGAATATCGTCATGGTCAAAGAAACTAACGAAATCACCCGTAGCGATGGCAACGCCGGCGTTTGTATTTTCGGAAATGCCCTTATTCTCGGTAAGGTTAATTGATTTAATTCTGTTGTCGTGGGCCGTCTCCTGCTCAACGCGAGCCTTTAGTTCCTGATTGTCAGGACTTGCATTAACTAGGATGAGCTCCCAGTTTGCATAAGACTGGGTTTTTACGGATTCGGCCATATCGTTAAAGAACGAAATGGGCGTGTTGTAAAGAGGGACAATGATGCTGAACTTCGGAGCGCTGTTGAAGACGATTTTTCTCTGTTTCTCCAGAGCGCCGATGGTTGACTTATGTTCCGTGAACCATTCGGGGTATTCAGGGTCAAACTGCGCATGGGTAAAGAGAAAGTTGGTCTCCTCAAGAAGCATGCCTAATTTATCGGGCGTTAAGCAGTCGAATGCACTGAATGATGGGTGATTTTGATCGTCAATAACAAAATAATAACGATCGAACGCCTTTGGCATACGAACCGAGAGCTGCGTTTCAAGTTGCTTTTTCTCAGACGTAAATCCAACGCTTGTTACATTCGAACCGAAATTGACGATGCTCAAATCAACTTCATTGAGGGTTCGATCGAGGCAGCGAAGTTTGATTTGGGAGTCGCTACGATACGGCGTTCTCACCGTGCACCTAAGGATGTAGTCGCTTGAATCTTCGATGCACTGCCAGAAATCAATCGTTGCCATGTCAAACTCTGAAACGTCATCATAGTTTCGGAGTTTACTGCACATGTCAGGTTTAATTTTGTAGTTAAGGCGAGACTCCCATTTGATGTTCTTGCAATTGAGTGAAAGGGAGTCGCTGCTCAGGGTACGACCGTCTTGGCCGATTTCGCAAAACTCAATTTTGATGGTGCGGGCATCGGGATCGGGGAGTACAAGGACGTATGAGTTCGAGTCACAACCATTGTCCCGGAATTTTAGGAGGGATAAAGGTAAGCAGCGGTTGTCGTTTGTAGCCGCTTGGGCTGTTACGCTGGAGCCTTTATGGATGCCTTCAATCTTAAGCTGCTGGTAGATTTTCCAGTTTCCTCTGCATACTCCGGTTGTTTCGACTCGCATTGTCTGCCTTTCGTTTGTTGGACACTGCCCATTGTACTTTTTCATTTGTTGCCTCGCTAGAAATGCAGAAAGAGTTGCGTGTTTCTGCTGTCCGATTTAAATAAGAAGACGGGGAGGTTGCCGCCGGTGCGTATAATTTTATTAGCTATGCTTCTGTAAACAGCGGCTTTTGCTCAACGATTGTCAATCGAGAGGATTTTTATGAAAGGCATCATCCTCGCCGGCGGGTCCGGCACGCGCCTGTACCCGCTCACGCTCGTGACCTCCAAGCAGCTGCTGCCGGTCTACGACAAGCCCATGATCTACTATCCGCTTAGCACCCTCATGCTGGCGGGCATCCGGGACATCCTGGTCATCTCAACGCCGACCGACCTCCCCAACTTCGAGCGCCTGCTCGGGGACGGCTCGCGCTACGGCGTGAACCTGTCCTACGCCGAGCAGCCGAGCCCCGACGGCCTCGCCCAGGCCTTCACCATCGGCGAGGACTTCATCGCCGGCGAGCCGTGCGCCCTGGTGCTCGGCGACAACATCTTCTACGGAAACGGCCTGTCGCGCCACCTGACGCGCGCCGTCCAGAACGCCGAGTCGGGCCGCGCCACGGTCTTCGGCTACCACGTGGACGATCCCGAGCGCTTCGGCGTCGTTGAGTTCGATGCGCAGGGCAGGGCCGTCTCCATCGAGGAGAAGCCCGAGCGCCCCAAGAGCTCCTACGCCGTCACCGGCCTGTACTTCTACCCGGGTGACGTGGCCGCCAAGGCGCACAGGGTGGAGCCCTCGGCCCGCGGCGAGCTGGAGATCACCACGCTCAACCAGATGTACCTGGAGGAGGGGACGCTGTCCGTGGTCACCCTCGGCCGCGGCTACGCGTGGCTGGACACCGGCACCATGGAGAGCCTCCACGAGGCCGCGGAGTTCGTCCGCGCCGTGGAGCACTCCCAGGACCTTCCCGTGTCCGTCCCCGAGGAGATCGCCTGGGAGAACGGCTGGATCACGACCGCCGGGCTGGAGGAGGCCGCGGAGGCCTACGGCAAGTCGGTCTACGGCCAGCACCTGAAGAAGGTCGCCGCCGGCGAGATCGTCAACAGCCCGCGCGAGTACTAGCGCCAGCTTGTTTTCTTTTAGGGGTCACCGTTTATCTGGTGGCCCCTTTCGTTATGATTACGTTGACCATAAAGACAATATGATTGGGAGTGGATGTGTTAAGCGTCTACTTTGGCGATATGCCAGAAGCGATTTACAACACAGCGACATATTTCAAAAACTCTTACCGGTCTACTTGGATTACGGATCCCTATGCAGTCTCGATAATTAAAGATGTCGATCGATCGGTTGTTGTCTCCGAAAACGTCATCGAAAGCCCTGTGCTTGGATCCATCTCCCCACTCCAGCTTTCTGGTGGCGTGAAAACGCTGCTGCTTATGAGATTTGATCGTAAGCATATTTTTAACGCTTCTACCTGTGGTGACAACTGTGCCAAGTGGGTTCTCGACATGGCGAAAGACCGCAAGCTCGTTGTGAATCTCTATCATGTGATGGACTTTGGTCGCGAGGATTTTAAAATCAAAGTCGTGAACAGCGGCCGAATCGTTCATAACATGGCCGAATTGATTCACGAGTCGATTCCGTATCTGTAGGTGCTGCTTATGAACGGTTCGCATCTCGTTAAGATTTCCCGCCGTAGGGGAACCAAGTACACATTTACCATCAAGCGGAACATCACTATTGTGCGTGGCGATAGCGGCACGGGTAAGACGACGCTGTTTGACATGGTCGCAGACTACATGCGAACGGGCGAGCAGTCGGGCGTTTCCTTGCAATGCGATTGTCCCTGTGTCGCCCTGACCGATTATGATTGGCGAAACCAGCTTTCGTCCGTTCATGATTCGATTGTATTTGTCGATGAGGGCTTAAAAGAGATCCATTCTGATGAGTTTGCCCATCATGTGCTGTATTCCTCGAATTATTTCGTGCTGACCTCAAGGGCTGATTTCCCCAATCTTCCGTATAGCGTGGATGAGATTTACAAGATTAAGACGAGCGGAAAATACCATTCTTTCGTCCCTGTTTATCAAGATCGCGGGAATCATCGTTATGCTATTTCCCGGTCGGCGCCAAAACAGGACTTTTCTATCCTTCTATGCGAGGACAGTAAGTCTGGTTTCCAGTTCTTTGAACGGCATTTCGCTGACAGTGAGCTTACCTGCGCTTCGGCCATGACGAACAGTGCGATTTTGGGCTGGTTGGATCAGCATTTCGACGATCGCGTGTTTGTTGTCGCGGACGGAGCGGCATTTGGGTGCTATGCGGACCGCGTCCTTAAGCTGCAAGACATTCACCGCGATACTGTTACGGTTTGTCTTCCCGAGTCATTCGAGTGGCTTCTGCTGAGCTCCGGCGTAATTTCAGGGTTAGATGTTAAGGCGGTTTTGGAAACCCCAGAAGCCTTTATAAACAGTGAGAAGTTTAAAAGCTGGGAGGACTTCTTCTATAAGTACTTACGCGATAAAACTGGGAATTCGGTCTTCCGTTGCGACAAAGACTGCATTCCGGAGGCGTTTTGTAGGGGAAGTAATTCTGCGAAGGTTATGGCTCTTATCGCATGCCGAAATGTCCGATAGTTTTGTTGAATAGTGCCGCGGCGTCACTTCCTGCGGCATACTAAAGAAGCTGTACATGCTTCAGATTGGATTTTCATGTCTGAGATCTTTGAACCCAAGAATATCATCGTCACGGGCGGCTGCGGCTTCATCGGCAGCAACTTCGTGCACTACGTGGTCAATAACCACCCCGGCGTGCACGTCACCGTCCTGGACAAGCTGACCTACGCCGGCAACCCCGAGAACATCGCCGGCCTGCCCTCCGACCGCGTGGAGCTCGTCGTGGGCGACATCTGCGACGCCGAGCTGCTGGACCGCATCGTCCCGGGCCACGACGCCATCGTGCACTACGCCGCGGAGTCCCACAACGACAACTCCATCGCGGACCCCGAGCCCTTCCTGCGCACCAACGTCGAGGGCACCTTCCGCCTGCTGGAGGCCGTCCGCAAATACGGCGTCCGCTACCACCACGTCTCCACCGACGAGGTCTACGGCGACCTGGCGCTCGACGACCCGGCGAAGTTCACCGAGGAGACGCCGTACCACCCGTCCTCGCCGTACTCGAGCACCAAGGCCAGCTCCGACATGCTCGTGCGCGCGTGGACCCGCACCTACGGGCTTCGCACCACGATCTCCAACTGCTCCAACAACTACGGCCCCTACCAGCACGTGGAGAAGTTCATCCCCAGGCAGATCACCAACATCATCGACGGCGTCCGCCCCAAGCTCTACGGGAAGGGCGAGAACGTCCGCGACTGGATCCACACCGAGGACCACTCCTCGGCCGTCTGGGACATCCTCACCAAGGGCCGGATGGGGGAGACCTACCTCATCGGCGCCAATGGGGAGAAGAACAACATCACCGTCCTGCGCATGATCCTCGAGGCCATGGGCCGCGACCCCGAGGACTTCGACTGGGTCGCCGACCGCCCCGGCCACGACCGCCGCTACGCCATCGACAGCACGAAGCTCCAGCGCGAGCTCGGCTGGAGGCCGGCGCACACCGACTTCGCCGAGGGCCTCAAGGCCACCATCGACTGGTACGTCGAGAACGAGTCCTGGTGGCGCCCGGCCAAGGAGGCCACCGAGGCGCGCTACCGCGCACAGGGCCAGTAGACCGCATCCCGGCGAACCGCACCGCGGGGCGCCCGCGCGGGGCCGCAGGGCATGGGGATGATCCTGCGTCCCCGCGCGGGCGCCCCCGGTTACCCAACCTCTTCGATTGGAGCTTTTCCCACATGGCAGACATCGCATTCGAGAAGGACCTCGCCGTCACCGAGACCGGCATCGAGGGCCTGAAGGTCGTCGACCTCGCCGTCCACGGCGACTCGCGCGGCTGGTTCAAGGAGAACTGGCAGCGCGCCAAGATGACCTCCCTGGGCATCCCCGACCTCAGGGTCGTCCAGAACAACATCTCCTACAACGACAGCCGCGGCGTCACCCGCGGCATCCACGCCGAACCCTGGGACAAGTTCATCTCCGTGGCGCGCGGCAGCGTCTTCGGCGCCTGGGTGGACCTGCGCGAGGGCAGTGACACCTACGGCAAGGTCTACACGACCGTCCTGGACCCCTCCAAGGCCATCTACGTGCCCCGCGGCGTGGGCAACTCCTTCCAGGCGCTCGAAGACGGCACCGCCTACACCTACCTGGTGGACGCCCACTGGTCCCTCGAGCTCAAGAGGACCTACACCTTCGTGAACCTCGCCGACCCCGAGCTCGCCATCCAGTGGCCCATCCCGCTCGACGAGGCCACCGTCTCCGAGGCGGACCTCAACCACCCGATGCTCGCCGACGTCGTCCCCATGGCGCCCAAGAGGACGCTCGTCACCGGCTGCAACGGCCAGCTGGGCCGCGCGGTGCGCGCGCTGGCCGAGGAGCGCGGGGTCGCCAAGGACTTCGACTTCTGCGACATCGACACCTTCGACATGTCAGACCCGGACGCCTACGATCAGTACGACTGGTCGCTCTACGGCACCGTCATCAACTGCGGCGCCTACACGGCCGTGGATAAAGCGGAGACCCCCGAGGGCCGCGCCATCGCCTGGAAGGCCAACGCGACCGGGCCGGCGCTTCTGGCCCGCACCTGCGCCGGGCACGGCATCACCCTGGTCCACGTGTCCAGCGACTACGTCTTCGACGGCACGGCCGAGGTGCACGCCGAGGAGGAGCCCCTCAGCCCGCTGTCCGTCTACGGCCAGACCAAGGCCGCCGGCGACATCGCCGTGGCAGGGTGCCCCCGCCACTACATCATGCGCAGCTCCTGGGTCATCGGCGAGGGGCACAACTTCGTCAAGACCATGAAGGGGCTGTCCGACCGCGTAGCCGACCCCGAGGACAGGCTCACGCAGGTCACGGTCGTGGACGACCAGCTGGGCCGCCTGACCTTCACGCGCGACATGGCGGCTGCCATCTTCCATGTGCTGGACGTGAAGGCCCCCTATGGCACCTACAACTGCACCGGCTCCGGCGCCGTCAAGTCCTGGGCCGATATCGCCCGCGCCGTCTTCGAGGCCGCCAACGGCAACGGGGAGAAGGTCGTGCCGGTGTCGACCGCCGACTACTACGCGAACGCCGCGGGCCCCATCGCCCCGCGCCCGGTCCACTCCGCGCTCGACCTGTCCAGGCTCGAGGCCGCGGGCTTCCACATGCCCGACTGGGAGGAAGAGCTGGGGGAGTACATCAAGACGCTCTAGCCGCTATTAACTTTTCGAGAGTAAAAGCCGCCGTTCTTTAACGGCGGCTTTTCTTGTTGGTGGCTATCTGCGCAGTGGTGCCAATAGTATTTTGCGGAAGATCTACCTCTCGCTTGGCATGGAAGTAGGGTGGCCGGGCTGGTCGTCGTAGGCGTATTTGCTGTACACGTTGACCTCCCACTGCTTTTTTTCGACCTTTGCTACAGAATCTAGGATGAAGCCGGTCGCAAGGCTCAGGCCGCACAGGAACATAAACGAGGCGGCGAGCATAGCGGTGGGGAAGCGCGGGACGAGGCCGGTCTGGAAATATTCGACAACGATGGGCATGCCCAGGGCGAGGCCGAATACCGCGAACAGAAGCGCAACGAGGCTGAAGAACTTCAGCGGGCGGTAGTCCTTGAACAGCGTGCCGATCATCGCAACGACTTTAATGCCGTCGCTCACGGTGTTGAGTTTGGACTCGGAACCCTCGGGACGGTCGCGGTACTCGATGGGCACATCTTTGATGCGCCAGCGGTGGTCGACGGCGTGGATCGAGAGCTCGGTTTCGATCTGAAAGCCCTCGGAAAGCACTGGGAAGGTTTTAACGAACGGGCGGCTCATGGCGCGGTAGCCTGTCATGACGTCATCGAAGCTGTAGCCATAGATCCACTTGATCATGGCGCGGACCAGATTATTGCCAAAGCCGTGGAAGGCACGCTTGTTCTCCTCGGCGTAGGTGCCGTTGGAAAGGCGATCGCCTACGGTCATGTCGGCCGTGCCGTTAAGGATGGGCTCGCAGAGGGCCTTGGCCGCCTCGGCGGGGTAGGTGTCGTCTCCGTCGACCATCAGGTAGCAATCGGCGTCGATATCGCGAAACATCTGGCGGCACACGTTGCCCTTTCCCTGACGGGGCTCAAAGCGGACTGTGGCGCCGTGCTCGGTGGCAATGCGTGAGGTATCGTCCGACGAGTTGTTGTCATAGACATAGACCGTCGCCTGCGGAAGCTCGCGGTGAAAGTCGTCGATGACTTTGCCGATCGTGAGCGCTTCGTTGTAGCAAGGGATGATGACGGCGATGGATTCAGAATTCACTTAATGCTCCTTATACATTCAATCCTAGAAAGTATAGCCGTTTGGGCCTGGCATCCTAAGATGTGGGTTAGTTCTCCAGTTTTGTTGCGCGAATCGTTTGCATGGCCGTCGGGTCTATACTGTTCGTTTGTCAACGATTACGAGTAAAGGAGTTGCATCCGTGTCGGATCAGACAAAGCAACAAGAAACTCGCAGTCTGCCTGCGACGTTTGCTAAGAACGAATTTGAGAAGGACGCGTTTATCCTTCGTCAGCTGGTTACCAAGGATTTTAAGATCAAGTATCGCCGTAGCGTTCTGGGCGTCGCATGGTCGGTGCTCAACCCGCTGCTGATGATGATCGTCATGGCCATCGTGTTCTCGACGATTTTCGCCCAGGGCCGCAATGGCTCGATTACGCCCGAGATGTACCCGCTGTACTTGATCGTAGGTAACGTTACCTTTGCCGTCATGTCCGAGTCTACGAACCAGGCGCTGACCTCGATTGTGGGTGCGGCTCCGCTGCTCAAGAAGGTTAAGGTACACCGCTGGGTCTTCCCGGTGCAGAAGGTGCTCTTCTCGTTGGTCAACTTTGCCTTCTCGCTGGTCGCCGTCGCCATCGTTATGCTGTGGTTCCGCGTTGCGCCTTCTTGGCACCTGATTCTGCTGCCGGTCTGCCTGCTGCTGCTTATGTGCTTCTGCATGGGCCTGGGCATGATGCTCTCTGCCCTTACGGTCTTCTTCCGCGACGTCATGCATCTGTGGAGCGTCGTCATTACGGCGTGGACTTACATCACGCCCATCTTTTGGACGACTGACTTTATTGCGCAAATGCCGCATCTCGTGCGTATCTTGATGTATGCGAACCCCATGTACAACTACCTGCAGTTTATGCGTGATATCTTCCTGTTCCAGACTACGCCCTCGCTTATGACGTTTGGTATGTGCGTCGCTTGGGCGGTTCTTGCGCTTGTTATTGGCTACACCGTGTTCCATAAGTCCGAGCGCAAGTTCATCCTCTACATCTAAGGAGTGCTGTGATGACTGAATTTGTTGTTGATTACAGCGAGCAGCCTCTGGCTGTCGAGGTCGACGACGTCACCATGATCTTTAACATGGCGTCCGAGTCGCTGACCAACCTCAAGGAGTACTTCATTAAGCTTGCCAAGCACGAGCTGTTCTTTGAGGAGTTTAGGGCGCTTAAGCACATCTCGTTTGATATTCATCGCGGCGAGGTTGTGGGTCTGGTCGGCACCAATGGCTCCGGCAAGTCTACGATGCTCAAGATTATCGCTGGCGTTCTTGAGCCTAGCGAGGGCAGCGTTAAGGTGCACGGTAACATCGCGCCGCTGATTGAGCTTGGCGCCGGCTTTGACCCCGAGCTGACCGCCCGCGAGAACATCTATCTGAACGGCGCCCTGCTCGGCTATACCAAGGAGTTCATCGACGCCAACTTTGACGGCATTATCGAGTTCGCTGAGCTGCAGAACTTTGTCGATATGCCGCTTAAGAACTTCTCTTCGGGCATGGTGGCGCGTATCGCCTTTGCAATCGCGACGATTACCGAGCCCGATATTCTGATCGTTGACGAGACGCTGTCCGTCGGTGATGTGTTCTTCCAGCAAAAGTGTGAGGCCCGCATCCAACACTTTATCCAGAGCGGCGACGTGACGGTTCTGTTCGTTTCGCACTCTATGGAGCAGGTTGAGCGCATCTGCCAGCGTGCCGTTTGGATTGAGAAGGGTGACCTTCGCATGGACGGCCCGGTCGATGAGGTCTGCAAGGCGTACCGCGAGCAGTTCAACTAGGTTATAATTACTTGCGCCTGACAGGCTTGTGCTTGCTTGGGCGTGCGGTTATTTGCTCCATTAGCTCAGTTGGATAGAGCAGGGGACTTCTAATCCCAAGGTCGACGGTTCGAATCCGCCATGGAGCACCATCGTTTATTAAGCCCAGACCGCTTGGTGGTCTGGGCTTTTTTCATCTTGTGTGTTGCTGGAGCCGAGCGCGAGCAAGCCGCTGCTGTTTGTTGGGGTTGGCATTTTACTTTTCGAGATGCTCTTTCAGCAGCTCCAACGCGTGGGCGTAGCCCTTCAGGCCCTCGCCGGTGATGGTGGCGAAGCAGGCCAGGCGGGCGTAGCTTACCTGGCGGAAGTCTTCGCGCGTCTCTACGGCGCTGATGTGGACCTCCACAGCCGGGATGGCGACGGCCTTGAGTGCGTCGAGGATCGCGACGCTTGTGTGCGTGTAGGCCGCCGGGTTGATGACGATGCCGTCGACCTTGCCGTAGGCCTCCTGGATCTTGTCGACGATGGTGCCCTCGTGGTTAGACTGGAAGACCTCGACTTCTTCGAAGCCCTGTGCGGCGCCCGCTTCCTGGCAGATCTGCACTAAGCGGTCGTAGTTGTCGTTGCCGTAGATGCCCGGCTCGCGAATGCCGAGCATGTTGAGGTTGGGGCCGTTGATGACGAGTGCTTTCATGGTTGCTTCCTTTGCAGTCGAGAAACCACCACAAAGGTGCCTGTCCCCTTTGTGGTGGTTTTGGTTAGAGAGCGGGTTGGAGGGTCTCGAGGAGGGCTTGGGCGGTGTTGGCGGCGCAGTCGCGTGAGTCGATGATGTAGTCGGCCCAGGCGCGGTAGCGCGGCATGCGCTGCTCGGCCAGCTTGTCGATGCCGTCGCGCGCGGTGATGGGGCGGCCCTTGTGGGCGAGCTCGTCGAGCTTGCGGTTGAGCATCACAATCTGGCTGTTCTGGTGTAGCAGCGGGTAGTTCTCGTCGCGTGTGACCACGCCGCCGCCGGTGGAGAGCACCAGGCCGCTGCGCTTGGAGATGTCGGCCAGCGCAGCCGTCTCCTGTTCGCGGAAGGCCGCCTCGCCGCGCTCGACGATAAAGTCGGCACAGGGCATGCCCAGACGCTCCTCGAGCGCGTGATCCAAGTCGATGTGCTCGCGGCCCGTGAGCACATCGACTTGCTCACCCACGCGGGTCTTGCCTGAACCCGGCATGCCGATCAGCGCGATGTTCTGTTCGCGGCGTGACAGGCGCTCCGTTACGTCCAGGATGCGCTCGCGCGGGGTGACTTGGCCGGTGTAGCGTTCGACAGCCTGCGCCGCTTGGGCCACGAGCATGAGCAGGCCGCCGATGCAGGGGATGCCGCGGCGCTCGGCCTCGAGCATGAGTCCCGTGCGGGCGGGGTTGTAGACAATGTCGATGACGCCCTCGAGCGCATCGAGGCCTTCGAGCGTGCAGGGAGCGTCGGGGCAGTGGGGGAACATACCGGCGGGCGTGCAGTTGACGAGCAGCGTTGCATCGGACTGCTGAGCGATGTTGCTGTAATTGACCTCGCTCGTGCGACCCACGGGTACGACGATGGCGCCCAGATCTCCGAGCACCATACTGGCCGTAGTACCCGCACCACCGGTGGCACCGAGCACGAGGACCTTCTTACCGGCAACCTCAACGCCCAACTCTTCGACCAGGCACTGAAAACCAAAGTAGTCGGTGTTGTCGCCGCGCAGGCGGCCGTCGGGCAGGCGCGTGATGGTGTTGACGTTGCCCATGCGCTCGGCGAGCGGGCTCAGTTCGTCAAGGTAGTCCATGACGGCGCGCTTGTAGGGGATGGTCACGTTGGTGCCCTCCCACTCGTCGCCGGTCATAAAGGCCGCGAGGTCCTCGGGCTCGCGCTCAAAGCGCACGTACTCGAGCCCAGCGAGCTCTTTGTAGATGGTCGGGGTGTAGCTGTGGCCCAGCACACGGCCCAGCACGCCGTAGGGACGGGTTGCAGTGATATCGGTCATCTAGAGCACCTCCGTGTAGCTGCCAAAGTAGGTGAAGCTCTCGCACACGTCGTCGATGGAATCGAGCAGGTCGTCGAGGGCCTTGCTGCCAAAGGGGCAGTCCAGATCAAAGTAGAACATAAACTCAAAGTCGCGGCCGGGGATGGGGCGGCTCTCGAGCTTGATCAGGTTGATGTTGAGTGCGTAGAAGCGCTCGAGCACGCGATAGAGGGCGCCCGGCTCGTTGGCCGTGGTGATCATGAGCGAGGTGCGGTTGGCGCCGGGGTAGACGCGCGGCTCGCGGCTGATGACGACAAAGCGCGTGTAGTTGTTGTCCGAGTCCTGAATGTTGGGCTCCAGCACCTCCAGGCCATACAGCGTGTCACAGCTGCGCGAGGCGATGGCGGCGACGTCGGTGCGCTCGGAGTTGGCGACCATCTCGGCCGACATGGCCGTGTTTGGGTACTTGGTGGCGTGCAGGTCGTGGGACTCGATAAAGCCGGCACACTGGGCAATGGCTTGGCCGTGGCTGTAGACCTCGCGCACGTCGGCGAGCTTGGTGCCGGGCTTGACGAGCAGGTTGTGGTCGATCTTGAGTCGCAGCGAACGCACGATGTGGAAATCGAACTGGGCGAGCAGGTCGTAGACGGCGTTGACCGATCCGGCGGTGGAGTTCTCGATGGGCAGCACGCCAAACTCGCAGAAGCCGTCGCGCACAGCGCGCATGACGCCTTCGAAGGTCTCGAAAAACGCGATGTCGGGCACGTCGAAGAGTTTGCACGCGGCGATCTGGCTATAGGCACCTTCCACGCCCTGGCAGGCGACGGTGGCCGTTTGAGGGAAGGGCGTGTCGGAGGCTGCAGCCGTGGCGTGTGCCTTTTGCGAGACGGTGATGCCCTTGAGCTCGTTGATGTAGCGCTGCTGCTCGGCCTTGCTCATGCTCATGAGGAGGCGGAACAGGGCGATGGTCTGTGCCTCGTAGCGCTCGGGCGCGCGGCTGGCGAGGTTGTTGAGCTTGGAGCGCTCGCGGGCGGGGTCGAAGACGGCCTTGCCCATCTCGATTTTTGACTTGGCGACTTCGGTGGCAATGTCCATGCGCTCGACAAAGCTGTTGAGGAGCGTGGTATCGATGCCATCGATGGCCTGGCGGATGTCAGCAAGGTCCATGGAGGCCCCTTTCACGTAACGGCTGAGTTGACAGGCAACCCAGGTGAGTCGGGTTAGAGCTGGGCGACGTCCTCGAGGAGAGCGTCCCAGATGGCGAGCGCCGCGGCTGCCTCGGCTACGGGGACGGCTCGGGGGACGATGCAGGGATCGTGACGGCCGTGCACCGAGAGCTCGGCATTTTCCATAGCGTCCATGTCTACGGTCTGCTGCTCGCGGCCAATTGAGGGCGTCGGCTTTACGGCCATGCGCCACATGACGGGCGCGCCGGTCGAAATACCGCCCAGGATGCCGCCGGCGTTATTGGACTCGACCTCGATTTCGCCGGTCTCGGCATCGATGCGATATGGATCGTTGTTCTCGCTGCCGCGCATGGCGGCCACGGCAAAGCCCATGCCAAACTCCACGCCCTTTACGGCGGGAATGCCAAACGCGATTTGCGCGATGCGGTTCTCGATGCCGTCGAACATGGGGTCGCCTATGCCCGTGGGAAGCCCGTAAATGCCGCACTCCACGATGCCGCCGATGCTGTCGAGCTCGTCGCGCGCGGCCAGAATCTCCTCGCGCATGCGGCCGGCTGCGGCGGCGTCAATGCACGGCAGATCGTTCGTAAGGATCGCCTTGCGGTCGGCCTCGCGATAGACCATATCGTCCATCGGCAGGTCGGAGATGCCGCCGATCTGCGCGACGTGCGCCATGACCTGAATGCCGCGGGCCTCGAGTGCCTGCAGCGCAATGCCGCCGGCGATGCATAAGGGTGCCGTTAGGCGGCCGGAGAAATGCCCGCCACCAGCGACATCGTGCATGTTGTGATACTTCACGCGCGCAGGGAAGTCCGCATGTCCGGGGCGGGGCTTGCGGCGCAGCTCGGAGTAATCCTTGGAGCGCGTGTTGGTGTTCTCGATAATCGCGGCGATGGGCGCGCCGGTGGTATGTCCATCGACAACACCGGCGATGATATGCGCGGCGTCGGCCTCGCGGCGTTTGGTTGCGGTCTCGTCGCGGCCAGGGGCGCGACGGTCGAGGAAGGCCTGCAGCTTCTCCTGGTCCACGGCGATGCCCGCCGGGATGCCATCGAGCGAGCAGCCGATGGCGGGGGAGTGCGACTGGCCGAAAATGCTCAGATGCAAAACGTTGCCAAAGGTCGAGGACATGCTATTCCTCCTCGAGCGTGACCTTGCCGCCCAACAGGCGGTAGTGGTCGAAGAAATCGGGATAGGACTTGTTGACGGCCTCGGCGCCGTGGATCACGACCTCGCCGGTGGCACGGCTCGCGGCGATGGCGGCCATCATGGCGATGCGATGGTCGTTGTGCGAATCGACCTCGCCGCCGGTAAAGGCATCGACACCCTTGATGATGAGGTCGTCGCCGGCAATACGCACCTGCGCGCCCAGCGCGGTGAGCTCGCGGGTGGTGGTGACCAGGCGGTCGGATTCCTTGATGCGCAGACGGGCGCAATCGCGGATAAAGGTGCGGCCCTGTGCCAGCGAGGCCACGGCCGAGATAACGGGCACCAGGTCGGGGATGTCGTGGGCGCTCATCTCAAAGCCGGCGAGCTTGTCGGACTGCACGGTGGCGGCGTTGGTGGAGCGCACGATGCGGGCGCCAAAGCGCGAAAGCGCGGCAAGCACGTTGCGGTCGCCCTGCGCAGAGCTCAGCGACACGCCCTCCACGGTGATGGGATCGGTGCCGATGGCGCCAGCACACAACCAAAAGGCGGCGTTGGACCAGTCGCCCTCGACGGCCACGCTGCCGGGCGTGCGGTACGAGCCACTGCTCACGCGGAAGTTTGTGACCTCGGGCTGACCGTCCTTGGCGGGAATGCGCTCGACGTTGACCTCGACGCCGAAGGCCTTCATGGCCTGGATCGTCAGGTTGATGTAGGGGCGGCTCTCAATGAGGCCGGTCACCTGCACGCAGGAGGGCTGGGCCAGCAGCGGGGCTGCCAGCAGCAGGCCCGAGATGTACTGCGAGCTTACGTTGCCCGGCAGCACAAAGGTGCCCGGGCGCATGCGTCCGCTCGTCTTGAGCGGAAAACCGCCCAGACCCTGTAGGTCGCAGCCGGCGGCAATGATCTCGTCCGAGAGCGGGGACAGCGGGCGTGCGCCTAGGCGGCCCTGTCCCACAAAGGTTGCCTCTGCCCCCAGCGCGCAGGCGACGGGCAGCATAAAGCGGAGCGTGGAGCCGCTCTCGCCGCAGTCGAGCGTGCCGCCGGCAAGGGCCTTGAGTAGGCCGAACTCAATGCTCTTCATGGTGGGGTGGACCTGGAAGCCGTCCTCGACGGTCTCGATGCGGGCGCCGAGCGCCGTGAGGCAGCGGACCGTGGCCTCAATATCGGCGCAGGTGGTGTTGCAGGTGACGTGTGTCTCGCCGTTGGCAAGGGCAGCGCAGATGATGAGACGGTGCGCCATCGACTTGGACGCGATGGCGGGAACGGTGCCCTTAAGCGGGGATGGGGTGATGCGGGCTAGCATGCGGATGCGTCTCCCTTCTGGCCGAGGCCCTCGGCAATGAGTTCGTGGAAAGTGGAAAGCGGCGTGCGGTCGATGCTGCAGCGGCCAATGCCGTGCGGAATCACCAGGTCGATGGTGTCGCCCGCGCGCTTCTTGTCGTGGAGCGCCTCGGCAAAGACGGCATCGGCATTGAGGTCGCAGCGGGTCTTGAGGCCGTGGCGGGCGCAGAGCTCCTCAATACGGCCGGGCAGTGCAGCATCGCAAACGCCGTGCAGGGCCGCGGCGCGCGTGATGATGCCCATGCCGATCGACACGCAGTTGCCGTGTCCGAGCTCAAAGTGCTCGCAGGCCTCGACGGCGTGTCCGGCGCTGTGTCCAAAGTTGAGCAGCTTGCGCTGGTTGGTTTCGTGCTCGTCGGCGACGACCACGGCGCGCTTGATGTCGATGTTGCGGGCGATGATGAGTGCTACGCGGGCCACATCGCGGTTGAGCAGCTCCAGCGTGAGCGGGGTCTTCTCCAGCTCGGCGAAAAGCTCCGGGTCGGCGATCACGGCGTGCTTGACGACCTCGCCGCAGCCGTCGGCGAACTGCTCGGGCGTGAGGGTGGCCAGGCACCCCACGTCGGCGATAACCACGCTCGGCTGCCAAAAGGCGCCGGCCAAGTTCTTGCCGGCAGCCAGGTCGATGGCGGTCTTGCCGCCCACCGACGAATCCACCATGGCGAGCAGGCTCGTCGGGATCTGCACAAACTTGCAGCCGCGCATGTAGGTCGCGGCCACAAAGCCCGCCACATCGCCCACGACGCCGCCCCCGAGTGCCACGATCACGTCGGAGCGCGAAAGCTCGTGCTCGGCCACAAACTCCAAAATGGCAACATAGGTTTCGGCGCGCTTATGGGCCTCGCCGGCCTCGAAGGTGCAGATGCTCACCTCGTAGCCTGATGCCTCCAGGCTCTGCTTAACGGGCATCTGGTAGAGCGGGCCTACGTTGGTGTCCGTCACGATGACGGCCTTGGTGCCGCCGGCAGTGGCGCGCACGAGCGGTCCCGCCTGCTCCAGCAAAAACGTGCCAACATGCACCTGGTAGGGGCGTGCGGTGTCGATATCGATGGTAATCGCCATAAGCTTCGGTCCTTTCGACCTGGCGTGATAGGTGGTCTAGTGGGAGGCCTCGTCGTCGAGTGCGCGCTTGATGCGGTCGCCCTCGGCAAGGAGATTCTCCAGATAGCGCTGGTCGCGGTTCTTGAGCGCACGGCTGTAGGCGCCAAGCGAGTCGATCAGGTGGTCGATCTCGAAGGCAAGCGCGTCGGCGTCGTCGATCATGAGCTCGGACCACATCTGAGGATTGAGGTGCGCCACGCGGGTGAGATCGCGGTAGCTACCGGCCGAAAAACCGTGGTGGACCTGGGCGGTCGGGCTCTTTACGTAGGCGTTGGACACCACGTGCGCAAGTTGGCTCGTGAAGGCGATGACGCGGTCGTGCTCGGCGGCGCTGGTCACGCTGAACTTGCCAAAGCCCAAGGGGCGCACCATCTCGCGCACCTGCCCCAAGAGCTCCAGCTTAAGGGCATCGTCCACCGCGGGCGGAACGAGCACGAGCGGGGCGCCCTGGAACAGGTCGGCGCGGGAGTGCGCGTAGCCCGAGAACTGGGTGCCCGCCATGGGGTGCGCGCCCACAAAGTAAAAGCCGTGTTCGCGGGCAAGCTCAAAGGCGCGTTCGCACACGATGTCCTTGACGCCCACCGTGTCGATCACCACGGGGCCCATAATGGCCTCGGTGTCGGTGGCGTCGGCGAGCGCCTGGGCATGCGCCTCGAGCCACTCGATGCAGGCCTCGGGGTAGCAAGCCAGGACGATGATGTCGCATTCGCCGAGTGTCTTGTCGTTGAGCTCTCCGGCGACAGTGCCCATGCTGGCGGCCGTCATGACATCGTCATCGGGGTCCCAGGCCAGCACGCGGACGCCCGCCTGTGCATAGCCGCGGGCAAAGCTACCGCCGATGAGGCCAAGGCCGACGATGCCGGCGCACTTGGGGCCGCCCTGGTTAACGCGCGCGTTTCTCACCGTACTCATGGGCTACTCCATGGTCTCTTGGCAGACAACCTCGCGGATGGCTCGGATGCGGCGCATGGTGTCGTCGAACTGATCGGGGGTGAGGGCCTGGGCGCCGTCGGACCAGGCTCGGCTCGGCTCGTCGTGGACCTCGATCTCCAGGCCGTTGGCGCCGCAGGCGGTCGCGGCGAGCGCCATGGGCTCAACGTAGCGGGTGTAGCCGGTGGCGTGGCTGGGGTCGGCGACGACGGGCAGGTGCGACAGGTGGTGCAGCACCGGCACGGCGTTGAGGTCGAAGGTGTTGCGGGTGCGGGTCTCGAAGGTGCGGATGCCGCGCTCGCACAGGATAACGTTGTCGTTGCCCTCGCTCATGATGTACTCGGCAGCCATGAGCAGCTCGTCGATCGTGCCGGACATGCCGCGCTTGAGCAGAATCGGGGTCTGGGTCTTGCCGACCTCCTTGAGCAGGGGGAAGTTCTGGGCGTTGCGGGCGCCGATTTGCATGACGTCAATCTTCTTGTCAAGGAAGACCTGCACGTCGCGTGGGTCCATGATCTCGGTGACAATCGGCATGTCGAGCTCGGCAGACGCCTCGCACAGCAGGTCGAGGCCGGCGGGGCCCATGCCCTGGTAGGCGTAGGGGGAGGTGCGGGGCTTGTAGGCACCGCCGCGCAGCATCGTGGCGCCGGCGGCCTTCACGCGGCGTGCGATGCGAATGAGGTTCTCGCCCTCGACGGAGCAGGGGCCGGCGATGACTTGGAACTGGTCGCCGCCGATCTTGACGCCGTGACCGCAGTCGATGACGGAGTCCTCGGGGTGGAACTTACGGTTGGCACGCTTAAAAGGCTCGGAGACGCGCTGCACGCGCTCGACGACGTCCATGGACTCGAGCAGGAACGGGTCGATCTTGGTCGTATCGCCCACCAGGCCGATGATCGTCTCGTTCTCGCCGCGCGAGACATCGGTCTTCAGACCCTTTTTCTCAATCCAGCTGACGATATGGCTTACGGCCTCGTCGCTGGCGCTCTGCTTTAAAATTGCAATCATGGTGTGCCTCTCACCTCGATGGATAACTTTTGCAAAAACGGCCCGCATCGCGAGCCGTGTATATGGTGCATGTGAGTTTATACTATCTGACTCGCTTTTGCCTTCTAAAGTGGGCCGTTGCGCCTCGTCTCCCACGGAATTGCAAAGCTTTTTCTTTTCTTTTGTTAGCCCATGACGCACTTGGGTATAATGCCAGTCGTTCGCCCTATTAGCTCAGGGGATTAGAGCGTCTGCCTCCGGAGCAGAAGGTCGTTGGTTCGAATCCAACATGGGGCACCATCGAACGTAAGACCGTCCGAACCTCGCATGGTCCGGGCGGTTTTTCTTATACCGACGCGACGTGATGGGACGTGGTATGGCAGTAACGGATATCGAGCGCGGACTCTCGACCGCCGAGGTCGAGGAGCGCATCGCCGCCGGTAAGATCAACCGCAACATGGAACTCAAGACCAAGTCGGTCAAAGAGCTCATCATCGAGAACCTCTGCACGCTGTTCAATTTGATCAACGTGATCTTGGCGTTCCTGGTCATTTTGACCGGTTCGTTTAAGAATCTGACGTTCCTGTTCGTGGTGTTCCTCAATACCGCTATTGGCGTCATTCAGTCCATGCGTTCCAAGAAGATGGTCGATAAGCTCACGCTGCTGACCTCCAAGAAGGCCATCGCGGTGCGCGACGGTGCCGAGGTGGAGCTCGACTTGGACCAGATCGTGCTTGATGACATCATCCGCCTGGGGCGCGGCGATCAGATTCCCGCTGACGCCGTGGTGGTTTCGGGCGAGGCACTCGTGAACGAGAGCCTGCTGACGGGCGAGAGCGACCTTATTAAGAAACAGCCCGGTTCCGAGCTCATGAGCGGCAGCTTTATCGACTCGGGCCTGCTGCGCGCCCGCGTGATCCATGTCGGCGCCGACAACTACGTGGCTAAAATTAATAACGAGGCGAAGTACGTCAAAAAGGTCAATTCCGAGATCATGAACGCGCTTAACGCCATCGTGCGCTTTGCGAGCATCATCATGATCCCGCTCGGTTTGGCGTTGTTTGCCTCGAGTGTGAGCGAGCTGTGGGATGCCGCGGGAACCCCGGGCGATAGCGCGCTTTCGTGGTGCTTCTCCGAGCTGTTGGCTGGTCATGTGCCTTCGTCGGCGCTGCTGTCCACGGTGGGCGCCCTGCTGGGCATGATCCCGCAAGGCCTGGTGCTGCTGACCTCGTCGGTGCTCGCCATCGCCACGGTGCGCCTGGCCCGCCGCAAGGTGCTGGCGCAGCAGCTCTACTGCATCGAGACGCTCGCGCGCGTCGACGTGCTGTGCCTGGACAAGACGGGTACCATTACCTCGGGTCGTATGGAGGTCGAGGGCACCTACCCGCTGCCTGTTGAGGGTGTTGGCTTTGGCGTGGACTCGGACGAGGCGGCTGTTCCCGTCGATACCACAGTGCTCGATTTTGCGTTGGCTAACGTGGCACGTGCGACTTCGGCCGATGCCAACGAGACCTGCCAGGCGCTGCTCAACTATTACGCCGATCGCCCGGTCGAGGTGTCTGAGCCGCTGTCGGTCATTCCATTCTCGTCGTCTAAAAAATGGAGCGGCGCTTCTTTTGCACAGGGCTCCTATGTGATGGGCGCCGCGCAGTTTGTGCTTTCCGAGCGTGTGTTTTCGCAGGTCGAGAACCGTGTCGCCGAGCTTGCCGATACCTGCCGCGTGCTCGTGGTGGCGCGCGTTGACGGCTTTACGCCCGATGGCGATATGGTGGGCGAGGCCGAGCCCGTGGGCTTTGTGACCATCCGCGACGAGATCCGTACCTCGGCGGCCGAGACCATCGGCTACTTTAACGAGCAGGGCGTGACCCTCAACGTGATCAGTGGCGACGACCCGCGTACGGTGTCGTCGATCGCGCGCGTGGTGGGCGTGCCGGGGGCGGACGCTTATGTGGACGCCACGACGCTCGATACGCCTGCCAAGCTCGATGCCGCAGTGGACCGCTACCATGTCTTTGGGCGTGTGACCCCGCAGCAGAAGCGCGAGCTCGTGCAGGCGCTCAAGCGCCGCGAGCACACCGTGGCCATGACGGGCGACGGCGTCAACGACGTGCTGGCGCTCAAGGAGGCCGACTGCTCCGTGGCCATGGCGGCCGGCTCCGATGCCGCGCGCAACGTGGCCGAGATCGTACTCGTCGACAACGACTTTGCCTCGATGCCCGCCGTGGTGGCCGAGGGCCGTCGCTCTATCAACAACCTGCAGCGTTCGGCCTCGCTGTTCCTGACCAAGACGCTGTTCTCGATGGGCCTGGCGGCGCTGTGCATCGCGCTGCCGCCGTACCCCTTCGAGCCCATCCAGATGACGCTCATTAACTTCTTCTGCATCGGCGCGCCGGGCTTTGTGTTGGGTCTGGAGCCCAACAATGCTCGCGTGAAGGGTGCGTTTTTGACCAACGCACTCAAGCGTGCACTGCCGGCGCCGATTGCGGTCATTTTGGCTGCGGCGCTCGATATCTTTGTGGCGCGCGTGTTTGGCTTTAGCCAGCTCACGCTGTCTACGATGTGCTTGCTTACGTTGTGCGCGGCGAGCGTCAGCCTGATCTGGCGCATCTCGCAGCCTCTCACGCCCTTACGTGTGGTGCTCTTTGTGTTTGTAGTCGCCGGCATCTTGGTGGGCGTTATCGGATTCCCGGAGCTGCTGTCTATTGCCAACCTGTCGATGGGTCAGATGGTTATCTTGGCTGTCATCGTGGTCTTTACCTGCTCGGTGTTCTTTAAGCTTGCCACGATGATGGATTCGCTCAAGCCGCGTCGTCGTCATGCCGCAACTGGTTTTGGCCGCGGTGTGCGCGTCCGCCTGGGTCGCGGTGGCGGCAAGGTGAGCTCGACGGGTTCGACGGCCGAGCGTTTTGCCAAGCGCGTTGCAGCCGACATGGCGCAGCGCCGCGAAGATCGCACCGCTCGCGAGGCCGAGGCCCGCGCACTCGAGGGCGTGGCTCAGGCCCAGCCCAAGAAAAAGAGGAGTACCGGAGCCAAGCGTTCTCGCGTGACCAAGTCCGCCCAAGGCATCAAAGTCTCGATGCCAAGCAAAAAGAAGAAGTAGCTACGCGCCCTGGCGATGTTGAATTGGTGCCTTGTTCCTGTGGGGCCGTGGCGATGTTATGCTCTAACCTCGATTGTTTGAATTGCTTCGAAAAGAGGATGCCGTGATCTGCCCGCATTGCCTTAAGACTATCGAGGACGGCGCCTCGTTTTGCCCCTACTGCAACGCCTATGTGGGTCCGGGCGATGGCCCCGAGCACACCGAGTTCGTGTTCTGCGAGGGCTGCGGTGCCCGTCTTTCTCCGCATGATCGTACGTGCCCCAAATGCGGACGCCCCGCTCCGGGTATCCTCTCCGAGGACGCGGCCGCATCCGACCTGGCAGCGGGCCGCACGGCGGGCTTTCCGCGCTTAACGCAAGAGCAGATCGATACCGAGGTGCCGCATGCGCCAGCCTCTGCCGCTGCGGTGCTCTCAGACGCCGCCGACCCCAATGAGACCTGCGTGCTGCCGGCTTTCGATAAGGATTTCGGTATCCCCAAGGTCGATATTCCCACGCCCGTTTCCCTGCATGACGATGCTCAAAAACCCAAGCGCAAAGTGCATCCCGACGAGGACGCCTATCACAAGCACAAGCGTCATATCCCCAAGCCGCTCATCGTCATCGCGGTCCTTGCTGTCGTTTGCGGCGGTGCCTATTGGTTCGTGACGACCGATCCCATGGGTGTCATGCCTGGCTTCTACGACCAGTTTGGCCAGGCCGCGCAGACGACCTTCCCCACGCGCCAAAAGGGCGAGGCGACTGAGGACGATACCAAGCAGGACGATTCTGCCGAGGTGGTCCAGGAAGAAACCGTGCTGACCGATGATCAGCTCTATTCCAGGCTCGACGGTCTGTATCAGACCATCGTGTCCTACGGTGACGAGGACCAGATCGGCGAGGTCATCGATTCTTTTAACAACGGCTATCTTCGAACGCCACTGTCCACCCGCCAGGAGCTGTCGCAGAGTGCCTACGCCCTGCGCGACCAGATCAAAAAGACGCAAGATGAGCTCAACAACCTTAAATATCAGGACGATACGGTCTATGCGGACGACATCGCCCACTTAAAGCAGCTTGCCGAGTGGATGTATGAGCGCGTCGATGTGATCTGCCAGAGCTGGGATATCTCGCTGGCCATTCCCGATGGCGAGTCGATGAGTTCCCACCAAAGCGAGATCCTGGCGCCCATCGCACAGGGCGGCAACAGCGCGCTGAATCAGTACGACGCCAACGTGGGCTCCTGGAAGCCGCAGCAGCGTTCCTAAAATTAGTTCGCCATAGTCGGCATAACCTACGTGCGCAATTGATGTAAGCGCATGCTTATTGCTACAATTCGTACAAATATGCTTTAAACGCACGAGGAAGGAACCACATGTTTGGTTTTAAGAAAGAGCTCTACACGCCCGAGTATCAGCTTGCCGGCGACGAGTGCGCCGTTATCGAGACGTCGAAGGGTACCATCAAGGTCAAGTTTGACGGCGAGGGCGCTCCCATTCATGTCGCGAACTTCTGCGAGCTTTCCACGATGGGTTTCTATGATGGCCTTAAGTTCCATCGCTATGTGCCCGGCTTTGTCATTCAGGGTGGCGACCCCAATACCCGCGACATGTCCGGCGCCGACGTCGCTGCCGGCCTTGAGGGCCCCGACGGCATGCCCGGTACCGGTGGCCCCGGCTACTGCATCAAGGGCGAGTTTGCCACCAATCCGCGTAACAGCCATGTCGATGGCGCCCTTGCCATGGCACGCTCCATGGACCCCGATTCCGCGGGTTCGCAGTTCTACTTCTGCCTGGGCGCCCAGCATAACCTCGATTCCGGTTACACCGTCTTTGGTACCACGGTCGAGGGTCTCGATGTGATTTCGCAGCTGCGTGCCGGCGACGAGATCGTCCATGTCGAGATCGTTCACGAGTAAAGGGGACTTCCTTGAATAGCCAGCTGATCCAGCAGGGCCGCGCCGCTTACCGCGCGGGTGATTTTTCCGCTGCAGCCCAGATGCTTGGGGCGGCAAAGACTCCCGATGAGATTATGGGCGAGGCCGATCACCTTCGTGGCAACGCCTTGATGCACCTGGGCATGTATGCCGAGGCCGCCGAGGCCTATGCTGCTGCCCTCAACGACGGCACTTATGGCAAGCGCGGCGCGCTGCTCACCAACCGCGGCAAGGCGCTCGCCGCCGTGGGCGACTACACGACGGCCGCCCAGGCGTTCTCTGCTGCTACGCAGGATGCTTCCTATGCCACGCCGTTCAAGGCTTATCTGGGCCTGGGTAACGCGTTGTTCCAGTCGGGCGACTATGCCAACGCGGGTACTGCCTTCCGCCAGGCTGCCATCGACGGCGCCAATCCAGCTCCTGCCGCCGCACTCGGCGAGCTTGGTCGTTGCTTCATTAAGCTTGGCCGTCCGGCGGATGCCGTGGAGACCTACCGCACGGCTATCGACTTTGCCGGCCCCCGCGATGACACGCGTGCGCTCAACGCCGGCATGGGTCAGGCGCTTTCTGCCGCCGGCCGTCCCTCCGACGCACTCGACGCCTTTAACGCCGCTACTGCCGATGGCATCTACCAGCTCACCTCCGAGCAGGCCGATGAGCTTGCCCGCGTGCACGATTCGCTTGCCGCGCTGTCTGCCCAGACGGCTATGGCCACGGCTCCGGCGCCCGCGATGGACGCTCCTGCCGTCGATCCGCTCGATCCTACGGGCGCGACCGGTCAGTTTATGCCCGATCCCTCGGACACCGGCTTCTTTACGCTGTCCGAGTCCGAGATGGTCCAGCAGGACCGTCAGGATCGTAAGCAGGCCAAGGTCCGTCGCCGCCATCGCCACACGGGTCTCAAAGTCTTCATCGTGCTGCTTCTGCTCATTTTGATCGCCGCGGGCGGTCTGGGCTTTGCCTACACGCGCGGCTTTGGCTTCCCGTCCCAGGAGTCTGTCGTTACCGATCTGTTCCAGGCTGCCGGCGACGGTGACACCGCAAAGGCCGAGTCTTGCCTGGCCTCGAGCCTGTCCGAGGACGCCAAGTCGATGATCATCTCCTCGATTCCGCAGGGTGCCACCGTGTCCGTCGAGGGCATGGATCAGTCCATGACCGAGACGACCGCTAAGGTTGAGGCATCGCTGTCCAAGGGCGGCGAGCAGGAGTACACCGTCAAATTCGTGCGCTCCGATAACCATATCGGCTGGGCCGTTTCCTCGCTCGATATGGATTTCTCGGCTGCTGACAACCAGTAGTGACCTTATGGGATTTAGCTTTGCCCGGCGCTTCACCGCAAGTGAGGTGCCGGGCTTGCGCTAGTATGATGAGCTAGTAGTTTTCCAGCAATCATCCAACACATCAGGAGTTGCGTTGTTTTCTTTGATGGATATGTTCTTCGGTAGCTATGCGGGCGATCTTGCCATCGACCTCGGCACCGCAAATACGCTTGTCTCCGTGCGCGGCAAGGGCATCGTCATTCGCGAGCCCTCTGTTGTCGCCATCGACAAGAACGACGAGCGCATCCTGGCGGTCGGTATCGAGGCAAAGCGCATGCTCGGCCGTACGCCCGGCAACATCGTGGCCGTTCGTCCCCTGAAGGACGGCGTCATCGCCGACTTCGATGTTACCGAGGCCATGCTCCGCTACTTTATCGACAAGGCGTCCGAGAAGCGCTATCCGTGGACCCCGCGTCCGCGCGTTGTCGTCTGCGTCCCCTCCGGTGTCACGTCGGTCGAGAAGCGTGCCGTCTTTGAGGCCACGATCCAGGCCGGCGCCCGCCAGGCCTATCTGATCGAAGAGCCCATGGCCGCCGCTATCGGCGCCGACCTGCCCGTCGAGGAGCCCACCGGCTCCATGGTCATCGACATCGGCGGCGGTACCACCGAGGTCGCTGTTATTGCTATGGGCGGCATCGTCGTCTCGCAGTCCATCCGTATTGCCGGCGACGAGTTCGATCAGGCTATCCTCACGCACGTTCGAGATGCCTACAACCTGGCCATCGGCGAGCGTACGGCAGAGGACATCAAGATCAAGGTCGGTTCCGCCGTGCCGCTCAAGGACGAGCTCGACGTCGAGGTCAACGGCCGCGACGTGATCACCGGTCTGCCCAAGACCGTACGCATCGAGAGCGAGGAGATTCGTCGCGCACTCAACAAGCCGCTCGACGAGATGGCCAAGGCCGTCAAGGACGCACTCGATGCCACGCCGCCCGATCTTGCCTCGGACCTTATGTACTATGGCATATTGCTGACCGGTGGCGGCGCGCTGCTGCGCGGTCTCGACGTGCGCCTGCGCGATGAGACCGGCGTTTCGGTCAACGTCAGCCCCACGGCGCTCGATAACGTCGTTAACGGCTGTGCCCGCGTGCTCGAGGCCAATGCGTTTGATGGCGGCTTCGTCCAGACCAATGCTTAATTTCCAAAAGGTGGATTCCATTTGGCACGATCTTCGGGTTTCTCCACAAATCTGAATACCAAGCGACAATCAACGGGTATGCGCCCGTTGATTGTTTTCAGCCTGATTTCGGTGTTGCTGCTCACGTTTTACATCCGCGAGGGCGAGGCAGGACCGATTCATGCCGTGCGTTCGGGCGTAACGACGATTACCTCGCCGGTGCGCTTTGTGGGCTCGGCTGTGGCGGCTCCCTTCAATGCGATTGGCAACGTGTTCTCTAACCTTACGGCGTCGCAGGACACGCTTGACGAGCTTAAGAAGCAAAACGAGGAACTGACCTCTAAGGTCGCCGAGCTTTCTGAGGCTCAAAAGACTGCCGAGCGCCTGGAGGGGCTGGTCGGCCTGCAGTCGACCTACAACCTTAAATCGACCGCAGCTCGTATTGTTGGTGCCTCGGGCGATGCCTGGACCTCGACCGTCACGATTGATAAGGGTTCTGCCGACGGGCTTACCATCAACATGCCCGTGACGAGTTCTGCCGGTGTTATCGGCCAGATTATCGAGGTATCGGCCAAAATGTCGACCGTGCGCTTGATTGGCGACGAGAACTCGGGCGTATCCGCCATGGTGCAGGACACGCGCGCCCAGGGCATGCTGCAGGGTCAGGCTGACGGCACGCTGCGTCTTGAGTACGTGAGCGTCGACTCCGATGTTAAGGTTGGCGACATCATCGTGACCTCGGGCATCGGTGGCGTGTTCCCCAAGGGTCTACCGCTCGGCACCGTCTCGTCGGTTGAGAAATCGGCAAACGATGTGTACTACACCATTGTGGTGCGCGCCCAGACGACGGCCGAGAACAACGAGGAAGTGCTGGTCATTACCTCGCTGACCGACGAACAGTCGGCCTCGGATGAGGACGTGAGCGCCGCTAATAGCACGCCGCAGGGAACGTCGCGCGATGCTGCGACCAAGACGAAGGACGAGAGCTCGGATGACAGTTCCGACACGTCCGAGACGACCGATTCCGGCTCGAACGAATAGGGGGGCATGTTCATGGATCTACACGAGCAGGGGATGAGCTCCCGTACGTTTGTAATCGCCGCCATCGTGTGCGTGCTGCTGCAGGCAGGCCTGGCACCGCAGATCTCCATTGCGGGCGGTCGCGTCAACTTCATGATTATCCTGGTGTGCCTAAGCGTGTTCTCGGGCGACCCGACCCGTGCCGTCGTGTGCGGTTTTTGCAGCGGCTTGTTCTATGACCTGTCCGCTGCCGTGCCGGTGGGCGTTATGTCGCTCCTGCTGACCGTGGGTTCTTTTGCCCTGGTGCACAGCGCCGTCGGTCAGACGGGCGGTACCCCGAGTGCGCGCGGCATCACCGTGGGCGCCTTTGCGCTCGTCATTAATGTGATCTACAGCATCATCTTGCTGTTTATGGGTTTGGAGACGAGCTTTGTCGTGGCGATCTTTGGGCATGCACTGCCGTCCTCGATCCTGACGGGTCTGGTTGCCATTCCGTTTTTGATGTCCGGCGTCGTGCCGCAGTCCGGCTATGGATTCTCCGCACGTGGCGGACGCCAGACGGGTATGCGCTTTAAGCCCAAGACCCGCAAGCTCAAATAGGGGAGGCCCGTAGATGTCTTCCCAGATGACGGTTATTATCGCCGGTATCGTGCTGGTTGTGGCCATCGTGGTCGCGCTGGTCGTCATGCGTCGTGGCGATTCCCGTTTTACCTACGATACGCAGCATGGAACGGCCCCGCGCGCCACCGAGGGCGAGGGCAATACCGCGTCGACCGCCTTTAAGGGCCGCTTTTCCATCCTCACCACGGGTGTGGGCGCGATGTTTGCGGCGCTTGCCGTCAAGCTGTGGGGCATGCAGATGGTCTCATCGGACTATTACGAGAAGCAGGCCAATAGTAATCAGACTCGCACCGTTACAACACCCGCTGTGCGCGGTCGCATCCTCGACCGCAATGGCGTGGCGCTTGTCCAGAACCGTCCCTCACTTGCTGTCGTGGCCTACCGCGACCTTGCCGAGGATGAGGTTCTGGTTCGCCATCTTGCCAACGTGCTTGGAATGCCTTACGTGGCGGTCCTTCGTAATATTCAGGACAATACAGAGGGCGCTCAGAGCCTGCATACCATCGCGACGGACGTCCGTCGCTCCACGGTTGCCTATATTCAGGAGCATGCCGGCGAGTTCCCGGGCGTCAAGATTGCCGAGCGTACCGAGCGCCAGTATCCATATGGCGAGACGGCATGCCATATCTTGGGCTATACCGGCACCATTACCTCCGAGCAGCTCGAGGCCCAGAATAAGAAAACTTCTGGCGACGATGATGCTTCTGCTGGCAAGATTACGTACCAGTCGGGCGATATCGTGGGGCAGGCGGGCGTTGAGAGCTACTACGAAAACCTGCTGCAGGGTATTCGTGGCGAGCAGACCGTCAAGGTCGATGCCTCGGGCAACGTGACCGGTCAGGCCGGCGCCGTGCCCGCGAAGGCTGGCTCTGACATTAAGCTCACGCTCGACCTTAAGATCCAACAGGCCTGCGAGACGGCACTGGCGAGCGCTATCGAGCTTGCCAAGACCACTGGCTACAGCAATGCCGGCAACGGCGCCGTGGTGTGTCTCGATCCCAACAATGGCGAGATCCTGGGCATGGCGAGCGAGCCCAAGTTCGATCCGTCCGTCTTTATCGGCGGCGTCTCAAATGACGTGTGGACCGAGCTCAATGATGACAAGGGTTCGCACCCGCTGCTCAACCGCGCCATTAGCGGACAGTACATGTCGGCTTCGACCATCAAGCCGCTCTCGGCACTGGCCGGTCTTGAGTTTGGAACCTACACGTCGGGGCAGACGACCAACTGCACGGGCTATTGGACGGGTCTGGGCAAGTCGTGGGGCAAGTACTGCTGGCTGCATTCCGGCCACGGCACCATGACGCTGCAGTCGGGAATCGCCAACTCGTGCGACCCCGTCTTCTACGACATGGGCAAGGCGTTTTTCTACAACGACCAGCACCCTGAGGGCCTGCAGGAGGTCTTTCGTCGCTGGGGCCTAGGCAAGACCTGCGGTATCGATCTGCCGAGTGAGGGCGCGGGCCGTATTCCCGATGCCGAGTGGAAAGAGTCGTACTTCACCGACGCCTCTGCCGAGGACCGCAAGTGGAATGCCGGCGATATGACCAACATTGCCATCGGCCAGGGCGACATCCTGGTGACGCCTCTGCAGATGGCGTGCGCCTATATGGGTCTTGCCAACGGCGGCAAGCAGTACGTGCCTCACGTGTTTTTGTCGGCCGTGTCGCGCGATGGCGACGGCGATGCCTATAAGTACAACGGCAAGGGCAAGAAGAAGCGCCTGGAGGCCAAGATCAACAGCGATTCGGATTTGGCTCTTGTCCGCAACGGCATGCACGACGTGATTTACACGGCATCGACGTCCCTGGCGGCTCACTTTGGCACCCTGACGCCGCAGGTATACGGCAAGTCGGGCACGGGCGAGAAAAGCGGCGAGGACGAATACGCGTGGTTCTGCGCCTATGCGCCGGCCGATGATCCCAAGTATGTCATCGCTACCGTCCTGGAGCAGGGCGGCGGCGGCTCAGATACCGCGATGCATGTCGTGCGCGACGTGCTCGGCGTGATTTATGACGAGCCCGATACCTCTTCGGCCTCGGGCGATTCTTCGGTTCGATAGGAGGTTGTGATGGATTTTTCTCCGGCGGATCTGTTCCGTTCAACCAAGACCGGCTCTCGCAGCAGCCTGGACCGCGTCAACAAGCAACTTTCGGCCTCGCGCGGCACGTTTCGCCAAAAGGTGCATATCGGTGTGCTCGTGGCTACAGTGGCGCTCGTCGCCTACGGTGCCATCATTATCTGGTCGGCTTCGCAGTTTAAGGCCGATGCTTCGTTCTCACGCCATCTGCTGGGAATTGGCATCGGGGCGGTGCTGGCGGTGCTCGTCTGGCGTACCGACCTGCGCGGTATTTCCAATTTCTCGACGGCGTTGCTCGTCATCGACCTGATCGTGATCTTCTCGCCTAAGATTCCGGGTCTGTCCTATACGGGCGGTCTGGGCATGACGGGCTGGATCAAGATTCCCGGTATCGGCTTGACATTCCAGCCGGTTGAGCTTGCCAAGCTTATCACCATCTTCTTTATTGCTACGCTTGGATCGCAGTATAACGGTCGCATCGATACCGTTCGCGACTACGTCAAGCTCTGCGGCATGCTGTCCATTCCGTTTTTGGCCGTCGTTGCCATGGGCGACCTGGGCTCGGGCCTGGTCGTGCTTGTTTCGGGCGCCATCGTCATCTGTATGAGCGGTGCGCGCCGCGAATGGGTGCTGTCGACCCTGGCCCTGCTCGTGGGCCTGGTGGCCCTCGTCCTGGCGCTCGATTCGGTCTTTGATTCGTTGCTCGGCCACGATGTGCTCATCAAGCAGTATCAGATGAACCGTCTGACGGTCTTTATCGACCCCGATAATGCCGATTCGGACGATGCCTACAACCTGCAGCAGTCGCTTATCGCTGTTGGCTCGGGTGGCTTCTTTGGTAAGGGTTTGGGCCATGCGACGCAGTCGGCCGGCGGCTTTCTGCCTGAGTTCCACACCGACTTCGTCTTCGCCTTTTTGTCCGAGACCTTTGGCTTTTGCGGTTCCTTTTTGCTGCTGTGCTTGTACGTGCTGCTCATCTTCTCGACGATCCGCGTTGCCTTTAAGTGCGAGTCTCTGTTTTTACGTCTTTCGTGTGTGGGCATCGTTGGCATGTGGGCGTTCCAGACCTTCGAAAACATCGGCATGTGCATCGGCATGATGCCGATTACCGGTATTCCGCTACCGTTTATTAGCTTCGGTTCGTCTTCGATGATGATTCAGCTGCTGACGGTGGGTATCGTACAATCCATATGGCGGCATCGTTCGGGCGCCGCGTAACCGCTGGAGGGGTTTGCTATGAAAATTCCCGTAGATAAGCTGACCCGCGCTTTTAAGATGGGCGCGTCCGTTAAGAAGGATTCCGATACGCCGGTGCGCGTCTCGGTCTATCTGGATTCGTCCGCCTCGCGCTTTCTGGCCGAGACGGTGCGTGACGCCTTTGTGCCGCAGACGACCTCGGGTATTGTGCGCGTCGAGCGTCTGGGGGAGGAGCGAATTGCTCCAAAGACCGATACCGATGTGGTGCTGGTGCTCTCGTGTGGTTCCGACCGCTTGGAGAGTGCCGTGCAGGAGCTCGTGATCGCCGGCGCGCCCGTGTGCGTGCTTGCCGAGTCTGCTGTGGAGGCGCCGTTTATCGAGGAGTCCACGCCCATGCTCGGCGTGGTGGCGGCAACCGATAAGACGTATCTGCTCGAGACGCTTGCCCGCTGGATTCTCGATCGCACCGACAAGGAAACGGCTTTTGCGGCGAACTTTGCCTTCATGCGCATCGCGGCGGCCAATCGTATCATCACCTCGTGCGCGCTTACCAATATGGCGACCGGTGCACTGGTGTTTTTGCCGGGCGCCGATTATCCCGTTATGGCGCTGGCGCAGGTGGGCATGCTCTTTGAGCTCGCTGCCGTCTTTGGACGCGGCATTAAGCCCGAGCGCGGCTACGAGGTCGCGGGCGTGCTTGCCGGCGGTCTTGTGATCCGCGCGGTCACCCGCGCACTCGTCAAGCAGACGCCGCATATTGGGTTTGTCGTCAAGGCGCTCACTGCTGCCGCGGGCACCTACGGCATGGGCCGTGCGCTCGTTTCGCTCTACGAGCGCGATGTCGACTACAGCCGTGCCAACGAGGTGGTCACTGCCACGTTCTCCCGCGTTCGCGATCTGGTGACCACGGTCGCGGGCGCTACCCGTCCTATGGCGTCCTACCAAGACGCATCAGATCTCGCTGCTTAGGGGTTTTCCGTTGCGCGTTCCGTACCAAGATTGTTTTCATTTAATTGAGCCGTTGCTCGCCAAGGTCGAGAAGCCGAGCCGCTATATCGATCACGAGTGGGGCACGCTTTCCAAGGCCGATGCCGACTACCGTTGCTGCCTGATCTACCCGGATGTGTACGAGGTCGGTCTGCCCAACCAGGGTATCGCCATCCTCTACAACATCCTTAACCAGGCCGAGGGCATCTCCTGCGAGCGCGGCTATGTGCCGTGGCCCGATATGGGTGACGCCATGCGCGAGGCGGGCATTCCGCTGCTCTCGCTCGAGGGTGCCGCGCCGGTCGCTTCGTTCGATATCGTCGGTCTGCATGTGCCGCACGAGATGGCGGTGACGAACTTCCTCGAGGCGCTCGACCTCGCTGGCATTCCGCTGTTAGCCGCCGACCGCACCGAGGACGACCCCATTATCATCGCCGGCGGCCCCTCGGTGTACAACCCCGAGCCGTACGCGGCCTTCTTCGATGTTATCCTCATCGGCGAGGGCGAGGAATCGCTGCTCGAGACCTGCCAGCTGCATCGCCGCCTGCGTGACGAAGGAGTCCCGCGCGCGCAGATTGTTGAGCAGCTCGCATCCATTGCCGGCAACTACGTACCGTCGCTCTATGAGGTTCGTCACGACGAGCCCTGCTCGCCCCATGGCTACACCGTGCCGCGTGAGGGCAAGGATGCGCCGACCGTGGTCTACAAGCGCGTCGTCGAGGATTTCGGCGCCACGAATCCGCTGTCGCAGTCGTGCGTGCCCTATGCGCAGCTGGTCCACGACCGCCTGTCTATCGAGATCCTGCGCGGCTGCGCCCGCGGCTGTCGTTTTTGCCAGGCCGGCATGACGTATCGCCCGGTGCGCGAGCGCTCGGCCGACCAGATCGTCTCGTCGGTGATTCAGGGTCTGGAAAAGACCGGCTATGACGAGGTGTCGCTGACCTCGCTCTCCACGACCGACCACTCCTGCATTCGCGACGTGCTCGGCAGGCTCAACCGTCGCCTGGAGGATACGGGTATTCGCGTGTCTATTCCGTCGCAGCGCCTGGATTCGTTTGGCGTGGATATGGCCGAGTCGGTCGCCGGCGAAAAGAAGGGCGGCCTGACGTTCGCGCCCGAGGCCGGCAGCCAGCGCATGCGCGACATCATTAACAAGAACGTGACCGAGGAGGACCTGGACCGTGCGGCCAAGGCGGCCTTCGAGGCCGGTTGGAACCGCATGAAGCTCTACTTTATGATGGGCCTTCCCGGCGAGCGCGACGAGGACATCGTGGCCATCGCCAATCTGGCCGATCACGTACTGGAGCTCGGTCGTTCCGTGGTGCCCAAGGCTCGTCGCGGCTCGATCTCGGTGTCGATCTCGGTTTCGGTCTTTATCCCCAAGGCTGCCACGCCGTTCCAGTGGTGCCCGCAGCTCGACTACGACGACGTCAAACGTCGCCAGAAGCTGCTTGTCACGAGCGTTCGCAACCGTGCCGTCCGCGTGCATTACCACGATGCCGAGACTTCGCTCATCGAGGCCGCGCTGTCCCGCGCCGGTCGCGACATGACGCCCGTCATCATCGATGCTTGGCGCTCGGGCTCCCGCTTTGACGCCTGGGTAGAGCATTTCTCGCTCGATAACTGGAAGGAGGCTGCTGCCAAAAACGGCATCGACCTCAATGAGCTTGTGCACCTGCCCTACGAGTTGGACTGGCGCCTGCCGTGGGAGCATGTGAGCCCCGGCTGCACGCGCGGCTTCCTCGAGCGCGAGTACCGTCGCTCGCTCGAGGGTGTCACGACTCCCGACTGCACCCGCACGTCGTGCACCGGCTGCGGGATCTGCCCCACGCTCCACGCCAAGAATGTATTGATGGGTGATCGCGCATGAGTGAGCGCCTGACCGACAACCCCTCGCTCTTTAGGCTTCGTGTTCGCTATGGCAAGCGCGATCGCCTTAAGTACCTGGGCCATCTCGAAGTAATCCATACCATTGAGCGCATCGTGCGCCGTGCGGGACTTCCCTATGCCGTCACGCAGGGCTTCTCTCCGCACATGCGCGTGGGCTTCTCTTCGGCGCTACCGGTTGGCACGTCGTCGACCTGCGAGTGGTATGACCTGTTTATGACCGAGTTCGTGGCGCTCGACGAGGCGTTTGGGCGCCTGGCTGCGGCGTCTCCGGCCGATCTGGCGCCCATCGAGGCGGCGTACATCGACGTGCGCACGCCGGCGTTGACGGCGCAGCTCACGCGCCTGTCGTATCGCATCGACCTGCACTTGGATTCCGAGGCGCCCGTAAGCGCCGATGAGGTGCGTCGTGCGATCGACACACTGCGCGCGGACCATGGCATCGACTACGCGCGCGGCAAAAAGAGCAAGCGCTTGGATTTGGATCACACGCTCGTGGGCTATGAGCTCACGGCGGGGGAGCGCCCGGACCATTTGGTGCTCATGCTCGACACCCATGCCGACAACGAAGGCTCCATGCGTCCGGAAATTTTGCTTTCTGCTGCTGATGTTTTGTTGCAGGGCTTGACCCCGGGCGTGGATGCACCTATTGTTTCCACCGGTATGCAAGACCTCGTGACCATCTGCTCCTACGATGTCGAGCGTCAGAATCAAGCATGCGAGGACGACGAGGGCCGACTCGTCAGCCCCATACCTGTGCGAACTTGTGGATTTGCTCCACATACTCGTTGACGGGGGTATTTTCGCCTGCTACTATATTCGGCTGTTGCACTAACTGATGCATGAAGGGCAAGTAAACATGTACGCAATCGTTAACACGGGCGGCAAGCAGTACAAGGTCGCCACCGACGATGTCATCACCGTCGAGAAGATCGAGGGCAATGAGGGCGACAAGGTCACCCTGCCGGTTATCTTCCTCAACGATGGTAAGAAGATCGTCACCGATCCCGACAAGCTGGCCAAGGCCAAGGTTACCGCTCAGATCGTTGAGCAGTTCAAGGGCGAGAAGCAGCTGGTCTTCAAGTTCCACAAGCGCAAGCGCTATCGTCGTCTGAAGGGTCACCGTCAGCAGCTCACCAAGCTGAAGATCGTGAAGGTTCAGGCTACCTCCCGCGCCAAGAAGGCTGTCAAGGCAGAGGCTGAGGCTGTTGCCGAGGCTCCCGTCGCCGAGTAGATTACACTCGTAACGAAAGAGTAGGTATACACAATGGCACACAAAAAAGGACTCGGTTCCTCCCGTAATGGCCGTGACTCCCGCGGTCAGCGCCTTGGCACGAAGCGCTATGCCGGCCAGACGGTAACCACGGGCACGATTCTCGTCCGTCAGCACGGCACGCACATCCACCCGGGTGAGAACGTTGGCCGTGGCAAGGACGACACGCTGTTCGCGCTGGTCGACGGTACCGTTGAGTTCCACAAGGGTATCAAGCACAGGGTCAGCGTACGCCCGCTCGCGAACGCGTAATTCACCCTTCATAGAGCACATATGTGGGAGGCACTTGAGTTTTTGGATTCAAGGGTCTCCCTCTTTTTTGTAGGAGGCGATTCTGTTGTCACAGTTCACCGATATCAGCCGCATTAACGTTTGCGGCGGCGACGGCGGGGCCGGATGCATGTCGTTTAGGCGCGAGGCATTTGTCCCCAAGGGCGGCCCCGATGGCGGCGACGGCGGTCGTGGCGGCAATGTCGTCATCCAGGCCGATGCTCAGCTGTCTTCGTTGATCGATTACCGCTTTAAGCATCACTTCCGCGCCGAGCGCGGCACGCACGGGCAAGGTGCCCGTCGTAACGGTAAGAGCGGCGAGGACCTGATTCTCAAGGTCCCTATGGGCACCGTGGTGCGCGAGCTCGACCCCGAGACGCAGACCCCGATGTTCGAGATTGCCGATCTTGTGCACGACGGCGAGCGCGTCGTCGTGGCGCCCGGTGGCGCCGGCGGTCTGGGCAATACCCACTTTGTGACGTCGGTGCGCCGCGCTCCGGCCTTTGCCCAGCTAGGCGAGCCGGCCGAGGAGCACTGGATCGAGCTCGAGATGAAGCTTATGGCCGATGCCGCACTCGTGGGCTTTCCCTCGGTGGGTAAGTCATCGCTCATTGCGCGCATGAGTGCCGCCCGCCCCAAGATTGCTGACTACCCGTTTACCACGCTCGTGCCCAATCTGGGCATGGTGCGTGCCGGCGAATATTCTTACGTCGTTGCCGACGTCCCCGGCCTCATCGAGGGCGCGAGCGAGGGCAAGGGTCTGGGTCACCAGTTCTTGCGCCACATTGAGCGTACGGCCCTGATCATGCATGTCGTCGACATGACGGGTGGTTTTGAGGATCGCGATCCGGTCGAGGATTACCACATCATCAACCGCGAGCTCGAGCAGTATGGCGCCGAGCTTTCGGAGCGTCCGCAGATCGTCGTTGCCAACAAGTGCGATGCGCCGGGCACGGCCGACAAGATTGCCGACCTCAAGCGCGCAGCGCTCGACGATGGACATATGTTCTTTGCCGTGTCTGCCGTGACGGGCGCCGGCCTCAACACGCTGATGCTTGCCGTGGGCGAGCAGGTGGCTAAGCTGCGCGCCGAGTTGGCTGTCTCGGATGAGCCGGTCGTTCTGCGCGACGATGAGTGGGAGCGCCGTCGCCTGCAGCGTGAGAAGCGTTTCCGCATTGTTCAGGAAGAGCCCGGTGCCTTCCGCGTGGTCGGTCGTGCCATTGAGCGTATGGTCATCCAGACCGACTGGGAAAACGAGGAAGCCGTCATTTACCTGCAGCATAAGTTTGCGCGTATGGGTGTTGACGACGCGCTCGAGAAGGCCGGTTGCCGTGCGGGCGACGAGGTCCGCATTTGCCAGCGCGCCTTTGACTTTGAGGGCGCCGAGGACTTCTCGGAGTACGAGGAGCTCGAGGATGCTGGCGAGGACGTTGCCGTTGAAGCCATTGACGTGGCCGATGCTGCGGATGAGGGAGTCGAGGTTGTCGATGCGGCGGATGCCGCGGGCGATACCGAGACACCGGAGGGCGAGTAAGCCATGTCGCTGCGCGGTGGAATCGGTCTGCCCGAGCTTCCTCTAGAGGACGGGCAGGAGTTTAGGCTCGGCATTATGGGTGGCACCTTTGATCCCATCCATTACGGGCACCTGGTGACCGCCGAGCAGGCGCGCGAGTCGCTCGACTTGGACGCTGTGCTCTTTATGCCGGCGGGTTCTCCTGCCTTTAAGCTTGACAAGCCGGTGACGCCTGCCGAGGACCGTTATGCCATGACGGTCCTCGCCACCGCCGCGAACCCGGCTTTTTTGGCGAGCCGGTTCGAGATCGACCGCCCGGGCGTAACCTATACGGCCGATACGCTTCATGCCCTTCGCGACTTTTACCCGCCGCAGGTAAAGCTCTACTTTATTACGGGCGCCGACGCGATTATCGATATCGTGACCTGGCATGATGCCGAACGAATCGCTGAGCTTGCTACCTTTATTGCGGCGACACGACCGGGCTTTGATATCGATACGGCGCGTGCCCGAATCAAAGAGTCGGGGCTGCCGTTCGACGTGCGCTATATTCAGATTCCAGCGTTGGCGATCAGCTCGACGAACATTCGTAAGCGAGTTGCCCGCGGTATGAGCGTGCGCTATCTTACGAGCGAGTCCGTGCTCGGCTACATTCGCAAACGCAGGCTATATGCCGATTTGGGCCAAGAAGATTTTGAGTGATGGGGGTCTACGTTGTCGGTAGAGGATCAGTTTGAGGGCGATGAGCGCGCGCTGCTCAAGCGCATTCAAGAGCTGCTTGATGTTCGCATGAAGGATAAGCGCAAGCGCTATGTGCATTCGCTGGGTGTTGCCGAGACCGCACTTCATCTGGCCGAGGTCTACGGCGTTGACCGCTTTGATGCCGCTGCCGCCGGCCTGATCCATGACTGGGACAAAGTGCTCTCCGACGACGAGCTCGTGGCCCGCGCGCTTCACTATGGCATCAAGGTTGCCGGTTCTCCTTCTGCCGCGACGCCGCTTTTGCATGGCCCTGTTGCCGCCTATGAGCTTCCGCAGCTTTTTCCCGAGCTGTCGCCGGCCGTTTTCCAGGCTGTCGACCGTCACACCGTGGGTGCCTGCGACATGACGCCGCTCGATATGGTGGTCTTTGTGGCCGATGCCATCGAGCCCAACCGCCACGGCGACTATGCGCATGCGCTGCGCAAGATGGTGGGGGAGTCGACGCTCGATGAGTTGTTCTTCTCCTGTTTTGCGCAGGGTCTGGTCTATGTGATCCAGTCCGGGCGCTATCTTTATCCCACGGCTATTACGATTTACAACCATTACGCCCAGCTGCGCTAGCTCGGGCTGTCTAGAAAGAGGTATTCCATGGCCGACGAGACCATGACCGACGAGCAGATTCTTGAAGGCGTGGAGCACAAGAGCTTCGCCGCCACGTCCGACCGCACTGCCGCCTCGCTGTCCGCGAGCGGTGTCGCCGCCGAGGATGTCGCCCGCGCCGCCGCGCAGGCCGCCTACGACAAGAAGGGCGAGGACGTTCAGGTGCTCGACCTGACCGAGCTTTCCGATGTGTGCGACTACTTTGTGCTTGCCACCGGTGCCAACAACCGCCAGGTCGATTCAATTGTCGACGAGATCGAGGAGAAGGTCGCCGAGGCTTGCGGCGAGCATCCGTTCTCCATCGAGGGCCGCGAGCAGAAGACTTGGATGCTCATGGACTACGGTTCGGTTGTCGTCCACGTCTTCACTCCCGAAGCCCGCGACTTCTACCGCCTCGAGAAACTCTGGGGAGACGCCCCCCAGCTCCCCCTCAATCTCCTCTAGTAGCTCATTTGAGACGGGGTTTAGCTACCCTCACGCATATCGCCGGGCAGTTGCGGTTTTCCGCAGCTACCCGGCTTTCTTTTTGCCCAAAGTAGCCTAATTTGGGACGGGGCTTTTTTAGCTACTACCTACCGTTCGCCGATAGAAGCGAGTTGCGGTTCATTGCGTGATATTTAGCTTTCCGACTCGGGTAACGTATTTGTTATCTGTAGAGGAGGAGATGCGTATGACTCGGACCGCGCGGGAAATCTCTGTTTACGGCTATTACCATGTCGTCCAAAAGGGCTGTGGTGGTCAGCTGATATTTGAGGATGCCGATGATCGGATATATTTGATTCGGTTGCTTGCCTCGAAATGCCGAAAATACGACGTCAATATCATTGCTTGGTGCCTTATGGACAACCATATTCACTTGTTGCTAGATGATGAACATGTTCACCTGAGCGATTGCATGCACTCTGTTACGACTACATATGCGATGTATTTCAACGCGAAAACCGGACGGAAGGGACCAGTTTTTCAGGATCGATTTAAGAGCGTGCCGATTCTTAACGATGATCAGCTGCTCAACTGTGTGAGATATATTCACGATAATCCTGCGAAAGCCAGGATTGGGACTGCTTCACTATATCGTTGGAGCAGTTTTAGCGAATATATGGGATACCCGGGTATTTGTATGACTGAATGTGTGCTAGGTTTGCTCGGAGATTCTCAGAGATTTTTTGCTTTCAGTACCTCGGGAGAACCGAATCGATATTGCTTCCGTGACGGCGCTCATGTGAGCGACATAGATGCACTGGAGTTTGCACAGGCTCTCCTTAAACCGTATGAGCCTCACCACCTTAAAGCTTTGCCTAAAGCCGTGCGCGACAACTACATCCGTACGCTCAAAAACGAGGGCTTTTCGATAAAGCAGATCGTGCGCCTCACGGGCATCGGTCACTGCACGATTCAGAAGGTCAAGCTCGATCAGTAGCTATTTGGGACAGAGTTTTGTTGCGGCGGGCAAACCGGACATCCGGGGTAGTCAATTTGGGACGGGGCTATTTTAGCTACCCTTTGGCTGACGGTGAATGAATTAGGCCGAATGAATCTCAACCGATATATAGGGGTAGCTAAAATAGCCCCGTCCCAAATTGACTACCAATGCCGTGTCGGACGGAAGGCAGCAACCCCCGTCCAAAAAAGACTAGTTATTGAAGCGGGATTGGCGGCCGAAGGATAGGGCGGTGTCGCCGAATTTGTCTCGGACGGCGTCGATGGCGACGGAGAGGTCGCGGCGGTCGCTGGATTGGGCTCCGCGGTCATCGATCTCGCAGAACAGGTCAGTCTGGATGCCGCCTTGGTGGTCGAAGTCGCTCATGCCGATGCCGGCTAAGCGAACATGCATGCCTTCTTGCCAGATGTTGTCGAGCAGTTCGAGTGCAACCGCCACGAAGATGTTCTCATCGTCGGTTGGATGAGGCAGCCGGCGCTGTGCCGTACGCCCGCTTCCATACGAATACTTGAGCTTGAGCGTTACCGTGGCACCCGTCAGCCCCTGACGGCGCAGACGGCGTCCCACTGACTCTCCCAACAGCGCAATCGCCGCCTCAATATCCTCACGCTCAGTCAAATCTTTAGCAAAGGTGCGTTCATTGCTGACCGACTTGACCTCGCGCTCTTCATCGAGACTCGTGACTTCGGAGATTTCGAGTCCCAGCGCACGCTGGCGCATGCGTTCGCCGTTGACGCCAAAAATAGAGGCCAAGGTGGATTCCGGTGCGCGTGACAGCTCGCCAAGCGTGTAGATGCGCATGCGGCGCAGCCGTTCCTCGGCCGAGCGTCCGATGCCGCTCATGGCAGATACCGGCAGCGCGGCCAAAAAGCGCTGCTCGGTTCCGGGGCGCACGATGGTCAGTCCAAACGGCTTATCCCGCTCGCTTGCGATCTTTGCGACCGTCTTGTTGCAGCCCACGCCAATGGAGCACGTTACTCCCAGCGTTGCCACGCGGTCGCTTATACGCCGCGCAACCAGCAGCGGGTCTTCGGGCGCAAAGCGACCCGGTGTGATATCGATAAAGGCTTCGTCGATGGACACGCGCTCAACACGCGGGGTCTCGTCGGCGAGAATCGCCATGACTTGCGCGCTCACCTCGCGGTAGCGATCAAAGTGCCCGTGCGTCCAAATGGCTTGCGGGCACAAGCGCCGCGCCTCGGCCGAGGGCATGGCAGAGTGCACGCCAAAGCGACGTGCCTCATATGAACACGTGGACACGACGCCACGCGAATCGGCGTCTCCGCCCACGATGAGCGGTTTTCCGCGCCATTCGGGATGGTCGAGCATCTCCACGCTCGCAAAAAACGCATCGAGGTCCATGAGGCCCACCGCCGGACCCGTCCATTGAGGCGGCGTGACGCCCATGGCATCCTCATAACCGTATGTATGTTCGCGTCTTTCCATGTCATGAGTATACCGCGCAGCTCATGTGGGGTGCGTGTATGTGCTTGCAAATCCCGAATTCTTGTCTAAGATATGGATTTGCCCTCGACTACACCGAAGAAGTTGGTCTCACGGACTTCACCTGCCCGCGTCGATGGCGTATTATGTTCAACTGTTTGTTTGTAGTTGCAGCCTAAAGCTGCTTGGTTGGAGGAGTTTCCTTTGGCAGTCAAGATTCGCCTTGCTCGTCACGGCGCTAAGAAGCGTCCGTACTACCGTGTCGTCGTCGCCGATTCCCGCGCCCCGCGTGACGGTCGTATCATCGAGGAGGTTGGCCGCTACAACCCGATGACCGCCCCCAAGACCATCAACCTCGACCTCGAGAAGATCGCCGACTGGCAGTCCAAGGGCGCTCAGCTCACCGACGCCGTCGCCGCTCTGGTCAAGGCCGCCAACGAGGGCGAGAAGACCGAGACCGTCGTCAAGAAGTCCAAGAAGCAGCTCGCCAAAGAGGCCGAGGCCGCTAAGGCTGCCGCTGAGGCCGCTGAGGGCGCCGAGGAGTAAATCGTGCCTGAGGTTGACGCTGCACAGCTCGAGGGTGAGGCAATGCTCTCAGATCGCATCGCCGATCTCGTCGAATATCTCGTTGTTCAGATCGTCGACGACCCGGATTCCGTGAGCCTTGAGGTCATCGATGGTGACGACGCCTCTACGATTGAGGTTTCGGTCGCCGAGGATGACGTCGCTAAGGTCATCGGCCGTCGTGGCCGTACCATCAAGGCCATTCGCACGCTCGCCCGTGCACTGGCCGCTCGCCTCGACACTGCTGTCGAGGTAGAGGTTCTGGGCTAGGACCTTGAGGTCCCAGTACAAAAACATCGCCCGTGTGGTCAAGCCGCACGGAAGGAAGGGGGAGGTCCTCGCGCAGCCGCTGCGGGGGCTTCCTTCTGTATTAGAGCCTGGTATGCGCGTCGCCCTGACGCCGCCGGCGCTCAAGCGCGACCGCTTTTGCACGGTCGTGTCCGTCACAGATACGGGCGATGGCGATCTGGTCTCGTTTGAGGGCATTGACGACTTGACGGCCGCCGAGGGCATCACGGGATGCTACGTGCTGGCAAATCGTGACGACTTTGAGCTCGATTCGCTCGACGCTGCCTATACCGACCTGATGGGTCGCGAGGTGGTCGACGAGCGCTTCGGTTCGCTCGGCACGATCGTCGAGATCATGTCGACGCCCGCTAACGATGTTTGGGTTGTCGAGGGTGATCGGTACGGCGAGGTACTGATTCCCGTGATCGAGCAGGTCGTGCTCGATCTTCCCGACACAGGAACAATTTCCGTCCACGCTATGGACGGCCTGATCGATATGGACAAGTAGGGAGGACAACATGCTGATCGAGACCCTTTCGGTCTTTCCCGAGATGTTTGAGCCCGTCATGTCCACGTCGATTTTGGGCCGCGCCCGCAAGGCCGGCCTTTTTGATTTTAAGGCGTATAACCTGCGCGACTGGACGCACGACCGCCATCGTACCGTCGATGACGAGCCGTACGGCGGCGGGCAGGGCATGCTCATGAAGGTCGAGCCTATCGCAGAGGCCATCGAGGCCATTAGCGCAGAGGGTCCCAAGCCCACTGTGGTGTTCTTTACCCCCTGTGGCGAGCCTTTTACGCAGCATGTGGCCGAGCGCCTGCTCAAAAGTGAGCGCCTGCTGTTTGTGTGCAGTCGCTACGAGGGCGTCGACGAGCGCGCGTATGCGTATGCCGATGAGCGTCTGTCGATCGGCGACTACGTGCTCACGGGCGGCGAGCTTCCCGCTATGGTCGTTGCCGATGCCGTCGTACGCCTGATTCCCGGCGCCCTTGGTGACGAAATGAGCAACGTCGACGAGTCATTCTCGACCGCCGAGGACGGAGGACTGCTCGAGTACGCGCAGTACACCCGCCCCGCCGAGTTCAACGGCGAGGGCGTGCCGCCGGTGCTTGTGAGCGGCGATCACGCCAAGGTCGATGCCTGGCGTCGCAAGAACGCCATCGAGCGCACCTGCTGCTGGCGTCCCGATCTGATCGAGACAGCGCGGCTCACGCCCGAGGAGCGCGCTTACGCGCAGGAGATTCTTGACGCTTCGTATTCGCAGAGCGAGGAGTGAGTATGGTTCCTACGCAACATTCCGCGTTGAGGGGCGCTTTTGAGTGGATCGCGGTCATCGCGATCGCGCTCGTGGCCACGTTCCTGATCCGTACCTTTGTGGTCGAGCCCTTTGTGGTGCCCACCGGTTCTATGGAGGACACGATCGAGATTGGCGACCAGATCCTGGCGCAAAAGGTGAGCCTCGAGCTCGGTCAGCCCGTCAAGCAGGGCGATATCGTGGTGTTTCACAACCCCGATGGCACCTCCGAGCATGATGTTCTTGTCAAGCGTGTTATTGCCACGGCCGGCCAGACGGTCGACCTGCAGGATGGCAAGGTGGTCGTTGACGGCCAAGCGCTCGACGAGGACTATACGACGGGCATGAGCTGGCCACTTTCGGTCCAAGCGCCCGGTGCTCAGGTAAGCTATCCCTACACCGTTCCCGACGGGTGCGTGTGGGTGATGGGCGACAACCGCGAAAACTCTGCCGACTCACGCTACTTTGGTCCCGTCGATCGCTCTGATTTGATCGCCGTGGCACTCGTGCGCTACTGGCCGCTCAACCGCATCGGCGCTATCGACTAAAAACCGCTATAGTACAGTACCTAACCGTGTAATCGTTTCGACGAGGGGATATTAGAGGCATGAACGCTTCATCGCTTTCCTTCCAAGACATCATCCTGCGCCTCCAGCAGTACTGGGGCGAGCAGGGCTGCGTCATTATGCAGCCCTATGACTCCGAGGTCGGTGCCGGTACCTTCCATACCGCGACCACGCTGCGCTCGCTCGGTCCCGCCGAGTGGCGCACCTGCTATGCGCAGCCTTGCCGCCGTCCCGCCGACGGCCGCTACGGCGAGAACCCCAACCGCATGCAGCACTACTATCAGTTCCAGGTGCTCATCAAGCCCTCTCCGGTCAACGCCCAGGAGCTTTACCTGGGGTCTCTTGCCGCTATCGGTCTGGACCCCAACGACCATGACGTCCGCTTTGTCGAGGACGACTGGGAGAGCCCGACGCTCGGCGCCTGGGGCCTTGGCTGGGAGGTCTGGCTCAACGGCATGGAAGTCACGCAGTTTACGTACTTCCAGCAGGTGGGCGGTATCGAGGTCGACCCCGTTCCTGTCGAGATCACCTATGGCCTGGAACGCATCGCCATGTACGCCCAGGGCGTCAACTCGGTCTACGACCTGGTGTGGAGCTACCTGCCCGACGGCACGCCCATGACCTATGGCGACGTGTTCCTCGAGAACGAGCGCGAGTTCAGTGCCTACAACTTTGAGGTTGCCAACGTCGAGATGATGCGTCAGAAGTTTGACGACTACGAGGCCGAGTGCCATTCCTGTCTAGAGCGCAAGCTGCCGCTGCCGGCATATGACTGCGTCATGAAGTGCAGCCACGCTTTCAACCTGCTCGATGCCCGCGGCGCTCTGTCCGCAGTCGAGCGTGCCAACTACATCCTGCGCGTCCGCGCCGTCGCCAAGGCGTGCTGCGAGGCCTACATGGCCGAGGTCGCCGGAGTCAACGAGAATGCCGACCAGGAAGGCGAGGTGGCGTAAGCCATGGCAGACGCTAAGGATTTCCTGTTTGAGATCGGTACGGAGGAAATGCCCTCTGCACCGCTGAACAATGCCGTCAAGCAGCTTGGCACCATGATCGCCAAGGGTCTCGACGAGGCCGGTCTGGCCCACGGCGAGGTCCGCGTGATCTCGAGCCCGCGCCGCCTGGCTGCACTCGTTGCCGATGTCGCCACCGCGACCGACGAGGTTCACGAGGTCAAGCGTGGCCCCGCGGCCAACATTGCCTTCGACGCTGACGGTAACGCCACCAAGGCCGCCCAGGGCTTCGCCCGCAAGTGCGGTGTGGCTGCCGAGGACCTGGTCCGTCGCGAGGACACTGACGGTCGTGAGTATGTGTTCGCCGAGAAGAATATTCCCTCCGCACCGGCTACGCCGATTCTGACCGCTCTGTGCGAGAAGACCATCGCCGGCCTGCAGTGGCCCAACTACCGCTCCCAGCGCTGGGGTCACGAGCATGCGACGTTCGTGCGCCCGGTCCGTTGGATCTGCTGCCTTTTGGGCGAGGATGTTGTGCCCGTGTCGTTTGCCGACGTGACGAGCGGCAACACCACGCGTGGTCATCGCGTGCTTGGCCCCGGTGACCATGTGGTTGCCAGCCCCGCCGTCTACGAGCAGGTGCTTGAGGACGCCGGCGTGCTTTCTGCCGAGCGTCGTCGTGAGGCCATCCTTGCCGGTATCGCCGAGGTCGAGGCTGCCCGTCCCGGCTGCCATGTCGATACGCCCAAGAAGGTCTTTGAGGAGGTTATCAACCTCTGCGAGTGGCCGACGGTGCTCGTCGGTACCTTCGATGAGGAGTTCCTCAAGGTCCCGCACGAGATTATCTGCGAGTCCATGCTCACCAACCAGCGCTACTTCCCGATCTATGACGGCGAGGGCAAGCTCACGCGTGAGTTCGTGGTCGTCTCCAACAGCAAGCCCGAGAACGCCGAGCGCGTGATCGACGGCAACGAGCGCGTCGTGCGCGCCCGTCTGGACGACGCAAAGTTCTTCTACGAGGAGGACCTGAAGATCTCCCTCGACGAGTTCCGTGAGCGTCTGGCCAAGGTTGCCTTCCAGGAGAAGCTCGGTAGCGTGCTCGCTAAGTCCGAGCGCATCGAGCAGCTCGCGCTCGCTATTGCCCGCGTGGCACACCTGGGTGCTCATCTGGCAGCCGACGCCGGCCGTGCCGCGCACCTGTGCAAGGCCGACCTGGTGTCCAACGCCGTCGTCGAGTTCACGAGCCAGCAGGGCGTGATGGGCGGTTATTACGCGACCGCGATGGGGGAGAACGACGAGGTCGCCCACGCCATTCGCGATCACTATCGTCCCCGCTTTGCCGGTGACGAGCTGCCCGAGGGCACCGCTGGCTGCATCGTGGCCTGTGCCGACAAGCTCGATACCATCGCCGGTATCTTTGCCATCGGCGAGCCCCCGACCGGCTCTTCGGACCCCTATGCGCTGCGTCGTGCCGCTATCGGCATCATCAACATCCTGCGCGACCGCCTGCCGATCGACCCCACGTCGCTCATCGACTTTGCTCTCGAGCTCTACAGTGAGCAGGGCATTGAGTTCGACGCCGCCGAGGTCGCCCGGCAGGTTCGCGACTTCTTCCATGGCCGCCTGGTGAGCATGGCCCGCGACGAAAAGATCCCGGCCGATACCGTTGCCGCCGTCTCCGCGGTGCACATCATCGCCCCGTCCGTCTTCTTCGCCCGCTGCGCCGCCCTCGACGAGGCCCGCAAGAACGACGCCGAGACGTTCGACAACCTTGCGACCGCCTATGCTCGCGCTGCGCATATCTCCAAGCCCGAGCTGGGCGTGGAGTACGACCGCAGCCTGATGGGCGAGGTCGAGCTCGCGCTTGCCGATGCCTCCGAGGCCGCTCAGACCGCTGTCGATGCCGCCCTTGCTGCCGAGGACTACCCGGCCGCATTTGCCGCCCTCGCCGCCCTGCGCGCGCCCATCGACCGTTTCTTCGATGAGGTCATGGTCATGGACAAGGACGAGCAGCTCCGCGATAATCGCCTTAAGCTGCTCAACCGCTTCGAGGCCGTTTTCTCCGGCATTGCCAACATCGGTGAGCTTGCCCGCAAAAAGTAAGCCAGCCTGCGCGTAAGCGCAAAAGGAGCCCCGCATGGATTGCCCGGTCACCGCTCGTTCCACCGTTATCGTTATCTCCGACTCGCTCGGTGATACCGCTTGTGAGGTGGTGCTTGCGGCGTCCGGGCAATTTGATGAAGGGGCTTTTTGTGTTTTGCGTCTGCCTAAGGTGACTTCTGTGGAGCAGGTCAAGTCATTTGTGGGGCCGCGCGTCGATGCCGACCATCGCGATATCGCCGTGTTCCATACCATCGTCGACCCGGCGCTACGTGCTCGTGTGCTCGATTACCTGGGCATGCTGCATATTCGCTCGGTCGACCTGATCGGCCCGACGCTCGCCGTGCTGTCGTCGCTCATTGGCGTGTCGCCCAAGGGCGTCGCGGGCGTGATTCACAAGACCGATGACCGCTATTTCCATCGTATCGAGGCCATGGAGTATTTCGTTGAGCACGATGACGGGCGCGGCTGCGACGATCTGTCGGGTGCCGATATCGTGCTGCTGGGCGTATCCCGTACGTCCAAGACGCCGCTGTCGATGTATCTGGCCTATCAAGGTTACAAGGTTGCCAATGTTCCTTTGGCCCATGGCATGGAGCCGCCGAAGTCAATTTACGAGGTCGACCCGATGCGCCTGTTCGGCCTGGTTTCAACCGTCGACGTTATTTCTGAAATTCGCGATAGCCGCTTAGGCGATGATTACGCGCGCGCCGTCGCCGGCTCCTATGCCGAGCCTGAGAGTGTTCGCAGCGAGCTCGAGGAAGCCCGTGCCCTCATGAAGCGCCTGGGCTGCTTTGTGGTGCGTACCGATGGCAAGGCCATCGAGGAAAGCGCTGCCGAGATCATTAGCCACTTGGAGGAAATCCAAGAAGCCCGTGCCCGCCGCGCCGCCCGTCGAGCCTAATAGTAGCAGCATTTTGATAAAGCGATTTAGCAAAAATATCGCATCTGACCTGCACTTTCTTACAGTGGTATCTTCATAAGGTAACCACCTTTATCTACCGTTTACCGCCAGTTTTAGCACGTTTACCAAACCGCGCATCCTCTGCTTAAGCCCGCTCAAAACCCGCCGTATAGTTCCCTCACGGCCCGCATCTGGCGGGTCGATTCGTTACCACGGTCGTGCGCGTAAGTGCATGGAAGGGGAAGTATCGTGAGCGATTGCAAGAGGGTTTACCGTTTTGGAACCGACGCCCAGGGCACCCGTGTCACTGAGGGCGACAAGTCCATGAACTTCGTGCTTGGCGGCAAGGGCGCAAACCTTGCCGAGATGAGCCGTATCGGCCTGCCGGTTCCCGGTGGCTTTACCATTACCTGCCAGACCTGTGTCGAGTACTCCGGTGCCGGCAACGTGTGGCCCGAGGGCGCACTCGATGAGATCGTTGCTGCCGAGGCAGACCTCGAGGCCCGTTGCGGCAAAAAGCTCGGCGACGCCTCCGATCCGCTGCTCGTGTCGGTTCGCTCGGGCGCTCCGTTCTCCATGCCCGGTATGATGGACACGGTCCTCAACTTGGGTCTCAACGACGACTCCGTTCAGGGTCTCATTGCCCAGACGCAAAACCCGCGTTTTGCCTGGGATAGCTACCGCCGCTTTATCCAGATGTTCTCAAACGTCGTCATGGGTGTCGATGCCGACCTGTTCGAGAACGCCCTGACCCAGGCCCGCCTGGTCGCCGGCGTTCGCGTCGACTCCGAGCTTTCGGCCGAGGACCTGCAGGAACTCGTCGAGACCTTTAAGGGCATCTTCTCCGAGAACGTCGATGCCGCCCTGTATCCCGAGCTCGAGGTCGCCGATGGCAAGCCCGTCTTCCCACACGATCCGGAGCTCCAGCTGCGCCTTGCCATCCAGGCCGTCTTTGGCAGCTGGATGAACGAGCGCGCCTGCATCTATCGCAAACAGCACGGCATCTCCGACGAGCTCGGCACCGCCGTCAACGTGCAGGCCATGGCCTTTGGCAACAAGGGCGAGACCTCTGCGACAGGCGTCGCCTTTACGCGTAATCCGGCCGACGGCACCAAGGAGTTCTACGGTGACTTTTTGGTTAATGCCCAGGGCGAGGACGTCGTCGCCGGTATCCGCAACACCGAGCCCATCGCCGACCTCAAGACTACCCCGGGCCTCGAGTCCGCAGGTGAGGAGCTCGAGCGCGTGTTCCTGACGCTCGAGGATCATTACCGCGATATGTGTGATATCGAGTTTACCATCGAGCAGGGCAAGCTCTGGATGCTCCAGACCCGCGTGGGCAAGCGCACCGCCACCGCCGCCCTGCGCATCGCCATCGAAATGGTCGAGGAAGGCCTGATCACCCGCGAAGAGGCCGTGAGCCGCATCGATCCCGCGCAACTCGACCAGCTCCTTCACCCGCAGTTCGACGCCTCCAAGAAGTACGAGGCTCTCGCCAGCGGTCTTAATGCCAGCCCCGGTGCCGCCGTGGGCGAGGTCGTGTTCTCGAGCGACGACGCTGTCGCGCGTTCCGCCGAGGGTCACAAGGTCATTCTGGTTCGTTGGGAGACCAACCCCGACGACCTGAAGGGCATGGTCGCCGCCGAGGGCATCCTGACCAGCCACGGTGGCAAGACGAGCCATGCCGCCGTTATCGCCCGCGGCATGGGTACGCCCTGTGTCTGCGGCGTTGAGCGCTTCCACATCGACGCCGCCGAGAAGGTCGTGCGTATCGAGGGCATCGACCGCGTGCTGCGCGAGGGCGATGTCATTTCCATCGACGGTACCCAGGGTATCGTCGTCGACGGCGCCGTTGATCTGGTCTCGGCCGAGCTCACCGGCGATCTGGACACTATCCTGTCCTGGGCCGATGAGATTCGTCTGGACGAGACCTGTGGCCATGCCAACCATGTGCGCGTCAACGCCGACAATCCCGAGGATGCCGCGCTCGCGCTCGAGTTTGGCGCCGAGGCCATCGGCCTGTGCCGCACCGAGCACATGTTCCTGGGCGACCGTAAGAACATCATCCAGAGCTTTATCCTGTCTGACGATGAGGCCGTGAAGCAGCAGGCCCTGGCCGACCTGCTCAAGGTTCAGACCGAGGACTTCCTCGCGATGTTCAAGACCATGTCCGGTCGCGATGTGGTCGTCCGCCTGCTCGATCCGCCGCTTCATGAGTTCCTGGATAATCCTCGCGAGCTCGAGGTCGCCATCACCAAGAAGGAAGCCGCCGGCGCCAGCGAGGAAGAGCTTGCAGCCCTGCGCGCCCGCCTGCGTCGTATCGACGGCATGGTCGAGTCCAACCCGATGCTCGGCCTGCGCGGTGTGCGCCTGTCCGTCGTCTTTAGCGATCTGCCGCTCATGCAGGTTCGCGCCGTCGCCACGGCTGCTGCCCGCCTCATCAAGGAAGGCGTCGACCCGCGCCCCGAGATCATGGTTCCGCTCGTTTCCATCACGGCCGAGCATGTCCAGACGCGCGAGGTCATCGAGCGTGTCATCGCCGAGGTATCCGCCGAGGAGGGCGTCGAGCTTAACATTCCCGTGGGCACGATGCTCGAGCTGCCGCGTGCCTGCATGGTTGCCGACGAGATCGCCCATCATGCCGACTTCTTCTGCTTTGGCACCAACGACCTCACGCAGACGACCTTCGGCTTCTCCCGCGACGACGCCGAGGCCAAGTTCATCCCGCTGTACATGCACAAGAAGATCTTGAAGAACAACCCCTTCGAGACCATCGACTCGGCGGTACTCGAGCTGGTGCGCATGGCCGTCGAGAAGGGTCGCGCCACCAATCCCGACATGCACTTTGGCGTGTGCGGCGAGCACGGCGGCGACCCCAAGTCCATCAAGGGCCTGTTTAACGTGGCCGACGTGGATTACGTGTCCTGCTCGCCCTATCGCGTACCCCTCGCACGTCTTGCGGCCGCCCAGGCCAAGCTCGAGGCCAAGCGTTCCGCCTAACGTTTTGGGCGTAGACGCCTAGTGTAGCCCCCCTCATGCCGCCCGTCTCATTTGTGAGACGGGCGGTTATCATGTGCGGGTTTTGTCTTTTTGTCTGCGTAAAAAATTGTTCTTGCAGCAGAAACCCGCGCGTGTATACTCGAATACGTTTGTTCAACTACGTGCCGGCCATGGTGGTACGGCACCTCTAGAAGAGTAAGGAATTGCACATGGATTACATCCGCGCAATCGAGCGTCAGCAGATCCGCGAGGACATTCCTCAGGTTCGCGTCGCCGACAACGTCAAGGTTCACTACCGCATTAAGGAAGGCGACCGCGAGCGCATCCAGGTCTTCCAGGGCGACGTCATCCGCATGGCCGGCGCCGGTGCCCGCGAGACCTTCACCGTCCGCAAGATGTCCTTCGGTGTCGGTGTTGAGCGTACCTTCCCGCTTCACAGCCCCAAGATCGCCAAGCTCGAGGTCGTTCGTCATGGTCGCGTCCGTCGCGCCAAGCTGTACTACCTCCGCGACAAGGTGGGCAAGGCTGCTCGCATCCCCGAGAAGCGCTAAGAAGATCGCAGCGTCTGTCCACTCGTTTGGACGTAAGGGTCACCTTCGGGTGGCCCTTCTTTTTATCTGATTTGCATGCAAGGAGGGCCTGGTATGGCCAATATGACGAGCTCGGTTTCGGCATCGCAGGTTGCCGGAGAGCTAGCGAGCGCAACGTTTGAGGAGATCCCCGCCCTCGTGGAGCATTATCGCGAGGACCCGCGCCAGCAGGTGATCAAGGCTTGTGAACGCGCCCTCAAACGCCATGCTAAGGAACTTGCCGAGCGCGAGCGCGTCAATGACATGTACGAGCTTATGCATGAGTTTGGCGGCGATGGGGTGGTTGTTGGTGTCGACGAGGTGGGTCGCGGATCGGTGGCCGGTCCCCTGACGGTGTGTGCCGTGTGCCTTCCCATGGAGCCGCGCGTCTGGGGCATCAACGATTCCAAAAAGCTCACGCCGGCGCGCCGCGAGTTGCTCTCAGTGAAGATTGCCGAGGTGGCGACGGCGATCGGTTTTTGCCATATCGCGCCTAAGGATATCGATGAGATGGGCATGGCCCGTGCTATCCGTACCGCCGTTGCGGGCGCCGTGGCCGATACGGGGCTCGAGCCCGACTGCGTCCTCATGGATGGCAACCCCTTGGGCGCTGTTCCTAACGAGCGCGATGTGGTGAAAGGCGATGCCAAGATCGCCTGCATCGCCGCAGCGTCCATCATGGCCAAGGTCACGCGTGACGAGATGATGGTCGAGTACGACGCCGAGTACCCCGAGTACCATCTGGCCGAGTCGAAGGGCTATGCGAGCCCCGAGCACATCGAGGCCATTCGCAAACATGGACTTTGTCCGCTGCATCGCGTGAGCTTTTGCGGAAACTTTCTGCAGACTGAGCGCCTTTTCTAGGCCAATTGTGGAGACAGGGACCTCTGGGGTTTTATAAACCTGCTGGTAGCTGGCCGTATGCAGCACCATTGCTGCGTACGGCCCGTTTTTTGTCGGCATTTGGTCAGCTTTTGGTTTGCTTCCGGTACTTACCCGCATGAAAGGTGCCCTCATCATCGGGGCAATGCAGTGTGCGAGAAAGGAGACCCCATGAGTGCCGCAAGCAAAAAGAGCAAGACGCAGCAGCTCAAGGAGCGTTGGGAAAACGGCGAGCTCGACTGCGGGGCGATGACGCCCGAGTTTATCAAGGGACTCAGTCCCCGCGAGCTGGGCATGCTGGGCGAGCTGATCACCATCGACTACTTTAACGAGCGCGGCTACACCTTGCTGGAGCAGGGTTATCGTTGCACCGAGGGCGAGGCCGATCTGGTGCTGCTCGATGAGCTCGACGATGTCGTGGTGATGGCCGAGGTCAAGACCAGACGCGTTGCGCTGGATTGCAACACGCGGGTCTTTCCCGAGGAGGCCGTGGACGCCCAAAAGCAACGCCGCTACCGCCGCATCGCAAGTTGCTATCTCATGGAGCATTATCCGCTCAAGGCGATTCGCTTCGATGCCGTGGGCGTCACCATCCGCGACGGGCATATTGCCGAGATCGAGCACCAGTACAACGCGTTCGATTGGCAGGTGTCGTGATGGCGTTCGAGACGTTTGCCGTTCACGCGGCCTGCATCCGCGGCGTCGAGGCGATTCACGTCACGGTCGAGGTCTCGCTTGCCGGCGGCGTTCCGGGCATTCAGATGCTCGGCATCCCGAGTATGGAGGTGATGGAGTCACGTGGTCGTATTCGCTGTGCGATGCGCTCGGCCGGCTTTGAGATCCCGCGCTCGGGCATTACGGTCAATCTGGCGCCCGGCGATATTCGCAAGACCGGTAGCGGCTTTGATCTGCCCATCGCCATCGCGGTTCTAGCGGCCGATGGTCAGATTCCCCGCGACAACCTCGATCGTTGTCTTATCGCCGGCGAGCTCGGCTTGGACGGCACGGTGCTTCCTGTCAAAGGCGAGGTGGCGTTTCAGCTATTGGCTCGCGACATGGGGCTGTCTTTTATCGCCGGCAGGTCCGACCAGCATGTGCCACTCGCGGGCGTGGATTGCGGCTTTATCGACCATCTGTCTCAGCTTGCTCACGGCATGGGCGATGCCGCACGGCACTACTTGGATTCCGAGGGTGTCGAGGCGACCTTTGAGCCCGAGCTCGACTATGCCGACGTGCTGGGGCAGGAAGTCGCTAAACGCGGCATGGCGCTTGCGGCGGCAGGAGAACTCGGCTTGCTCATGATCGGCTCGCCTGGTTCGGGCAAGACGATGCTCGCACGCCGTATGACCGGCATCCTGCCCGAGCTTTCCGTTGAGGATCAGCAGGAGGCACTGTGCATCCATTCGGTTTTGGGTGAGAACATTGATGGCTTGTTGGCGGGGCACCGCCCCTTCCGCAGTCCCCACCACAGTATTTCGACCGCAGGCCTTATCGGCGGCGGGCGCCCGGTGCACCCGGGTGAGATCAGCCTTGCTCATGGCGGCGTGCTCTTTTTGGACGAGCTTGCCGAGTTTCCCACTGGCGTGCTGCAGACGCTGCGTCAGCCCATCGAGCGCGGCTACGTGAGGATCGTACGCGTCGACGGGGCTTTTACCTTCCCGTCGCGCTTTCAGCTGCTGGCTGCGAGCAATCCCTGCCCCTGCGGCTTTTTGGGCGATCGCGAGGTGCCGTGTCGCTGCTCGGCGGCGATGGTCGAGCGCTATCGGTCTAAACTGCGCGGTCCTTTGGCCGACCGTATCGACATGATGATCGATGTGACCCGTCCCGACCCTCAAGTGATTATCGAGGGTGCGGAGGGCATGTCGTCGGCCGAGTTACGTGACTACGTTGTGCGCGGTCGCGCCTTTCGCGCTTGGCGCGAATCCCGCATGGACGATGCGGATGCCGAGGCCGAGGATGACGAGACACGGTCCATTGACGGCGTCGTTTCGACCTTTGAGCTCGATGATGCGGCGGAGAAGTGTGTGCTCGGCCTGTCGAAGCGCACGCATCTCACAGGGCGTGGCATCGTGCGCCTTGTTCGCATTGCGCGCACGATTGCAGATGTCGCCGAGAGCGAGCAGGTGACGCAGGACCACGTGCTCGAGGCGGCGATGTACCAGGGAAGGAGGGACCAATGATGGCTGAGGGGACCTTCGAGCTGCATCCAGGTGACGCGTTGTATCCCGAGACCGTTTTGGAGCTTTCTGATGTACCTCAGACGCTCTATGTGCGCGGCAACCCCGAGGCGCTTTCGACGCCCGCGCTCTCCATCATCGGTGCGCGAAAGGCCTCGCCGTATGGTCTTGCCGTGGCAGAGCTTGCGGCGAAGGTGGCGGTTGAGGCGGGAGTGACGGTAGTTTCGGGCGGTGCGGTCGGTTGTGACCAGGCCTCGGGTTGGGCCGCGGTCAACGCCGGCGGCAAACACGTTGTGGTGCTGGGGACGGGCGCCGACGTGGTCTACCCGCGTTCGAGCGCGGGGCTGATTACGCGCACGCTTGATACGGGTGGCGCGGTCGTGTCGATCTCTCCGTGGGGCATGGGTCCGCGCAAGTTTGCCTTTCCGCGCCGCAATCGCGTAATCGCGGCCCTGTCGCAAGCCCTCTTTGTATCCGAGGCGGGTATGCCTTCTGGGACGTTTTCCACAGCCGAGGCTGCTATGGATTTGGGGCGCGAACTTCTTGCCGTGCCGGGGTCGATCCTATCGCCCGAGTCGCGTGGCACGAATTACCTCATTGCGAACGGTGCCTGCTGCATCGTCGACGAGGAATCTATCGAGATGGCTATCTCACGCATCTACGGAACCCTGCGCTACTCGCGCCCCGATGCTCCCGGCATTGCCGACCTGGATCCAACGCAGCAGACCGTGATGCATGCGCTCATCGCCTCTCCGCTCAAGGTCGACGACATCGCGGCGCTCGTCTCGCTCGATGCTGTCGGCGTACTCAAACTCTTGGGTTCGCTTGAACTCGAGGGTCTTATCGAGCGCATGATGGATGGAAGGTATGCGCCCTCCAAGTTTGCCCTTCACGCCCAGACACCCTTCGGTCACAATGGAAAACGTGTCAATTAGAAAGGTGTTTGCAGATGCAGTTCGATCAGGTGACAGTTATCGGTGGCGGTCTGGCGGGTTCGGAGTGCGCGATCCAGCTGGCAGATCGCGGGTTTGCCGTAAAGCTGTGCGAGATGCGCCCCCAGGTGAGCTCCCCGGCCCACCATACCGATCACCTGGCAGAGCTCGTCTGCTCCAATTCGTTTAAGTCGACCCGTCCGGATTCCGCGGCTGGTTTGCTGAAGGCCGAGCTTGAGCGCATGGGTTCAGTCCTGCTCGATTGCGCCCATCGCGCGGCTGTTCCCGCCGGTGGCGCCTTGGCGGTCGACCGCGTCAAGTTTTCCGAGCTTGTCGAGGCCGAGGTTGCCGCTCGTCCCAATATCGAGGTCGTGCACGGCGAGGTCACGCAGATTCCCGAGGGCCACGTGGTCATTGCCGCGGGCCCGCTGTGTTCACCGGCGCTGAGCGAAGAGGTCATGAAGCTCGTCGGCGGCGACGCCCTTGCGTTTTTCGATGCCGCGGCGCCGATCGTCGATGCCTCCACGCTCGATATGGACGTGCTGTTCTCGCAGTCGCGCTACGAGGAGCAGGGGAGCGGCGACTATCTCAACGCTCCGCTCAATAAGGAGGAGTACGAGGCCTTTATCGAGGCGCTTACCACGGCCGACCGCGTGGTGCTCAAAGACTTTGAGGGCGGCGATCTGTTCCAGGCCTGCCAGCCTGCCGAGGAAGTTGCGCGCACCGGCAAGGACGCCATTCGCTTTGGCGCCATGAAGCCCGTTGGCCTCACCGACCCGCGTACCGGACGTCGCCCCTGGGCGGCGATACAGCTGCGTGCCGAGAACAAGGAGAAGACCGCCTATAACCTGGTGGGCTTCCAGACCAACTTGACCTTTGGCGAGCAGAAGCGCGTCTTCCATATGGTGCCGGGCTTGGAGAACGCTGAGTTCTTCCGCTACGGTGTCATGCATCGCAATACCTTTGTCGACGCTCCGCACGTGCTCGATGGCACCTTTGCCGTGCCCGGTACCGGCGTGCGCCTGGCCGGTCAGATCACCGGCACCGAGGGGTACATGGAAGCCGTGGCGACAGGTCTTCTCGCGGCGCTCAACACCTATGCCGAGGCTATCGGTGCCGCGGGCGTCGAGTTGCCGCGTGTGGGCGCCCTAGGTGCGCTCGTGGGCTATGCGACCGATCCTGCCACCGTGGGCTATCAGCCTATGCATGTCAACTTTGGCCTGGTGCCGCCACTCGAGGATGGTAAGCGCCGCAGCAAGCGCGACCGATATCAGGCCTATGTGGACCGTGCGCTCGAGGCCCTCGATGCCTACTTGGCCACGCGTTCCGACTTGTTTGGAGGCGACCGGTCATAGCCTTTGACCTGTACGACACCGTCGACTCGTTTATCGCCTATATCGCACGCGTCGAGGGTCTTTCTCCCAACACGGTGACGGCCTATGGCTCGAGGCTAGAGCGCTTTGCTGCCTGGTGCGAGCGCGAGGATATTGATGCTTTCGCTGTCGACGTGCGCACCATTCGTCGCTATCTTGCTGAGCTTTCGCGTGAGCAGGTGGCTCCCCGAACGCTTGCGGCGCACCTGTCGGCTATCCGATCTCTCTATCGCTGGATGGCTGCCGAGGGGATTGTCGAGGGCGATGCGGTCTCGGCGATCGCATCGCCCAAGCTGCCGCGTGACCTGCCGGGCGTCCTTACGACCAAGCAGGTCGAGGCGCTGCTCAAGACGCCTGATACCTCGACGCCCGCGGGACTGCGCGATGCGGCGATGCTTGAGTTGCTCTATGCCTCCGGCGCGCGAATCTCGGAGCTCGCGGCGCTCAACGTGGAGTCTATTGGTTGGTCCGAGCGAACGCTGCGACTTTGGGGCAAGGGGAGCAAGGAGCGTATCGTCCCTCTGTATCGTCGCGCACTCGAGGCGACGCGTCTCTATATTGAGGAGGGGAGGCCGGAGTTGCTCGCTCAGGCAAAGCGCCGTGACCCCGCTACCGGGCCGCATCCGCTGCTTATATCGGCGCGCGGCAATCGCATGAGTGCCGCCATGCTCAGGCGGCGGTTCCATACGCTGGCGACGCTCGCCGGCATTCCGGCCGACATTGCCCCGCATGCGATGCGCCATACCTTTGCGACCGATTTGCTCGAGGGCGGTGCGGACCTGCGCTCGGTTCAAGAGCTGCTGGGCCATGCGAGCCTGTCTACAACGCAGATTTACACGCATCTCACGCCCGATCGGCTCAAACGTGCCGTGGCTCAAGCCCATCCCCGCGGCGAATAGTGGCTGGGACGTCCCGCGCCGCACTCAGGTGTGTGGTTTTGATTGCGGGTTGGCAGGAAGATGCATTCCTGCTATCATTCATCGGGTTGCTTCACGGCAACATGTTTTTATCACGCACGCGCGGCTACTTCATACCGTGGTGCCCGGGCTTTGGTAGCACATGTCCGGGTTGGTTTTGGAGGATGACCCCGCGCGGAGGCAAACCACAGGAGGTTTAACATGGCTACCAAGATTAATATCCGCACCCTGCTCGAGGCCGGCTGCCACTTCGGTCACCAGACCCGTCGCTGGAACCCCAAGATGAAGCCGTTCATCTTCGGTGAGCGCAACGGCATCTACATCCTCGACCTCAAGCAGACCATCCTCGACGCCGACCAGGCCTACACCTTCGTCAAGAACGTCGCCAAGGGTGGCAACGTGCTGTTCGTCGGCACCAAGAAGCAGGCTCAGGAGGCCGTCAAGAACGCTGCTGAGCGCGCCAACATGCCTTACATCAACCAGCGTTGGCTCGGCGGTATGCTGACCAACTTCGTCACCATCCGCTCCCGCATCAACCGCATGGAGGAGCTCGAGGCCATGGTCGAGGACGGCCGCATGGCTGTTCTGCCCAAGAAGGAGCAGGCTGTTCTCGGCAAGGAGCTCACCAAGCTCCAGACCAACCTCGGTGGCGCCCGCGACATGAAGGGTCTGCCCCAGGCTCTCTTCGTCATCGACACCAAGCGCGAGGAGAACGCCATCAAGGAGGCTCAGCGCCTGAACATCCCCGTCGTCGCTCTGATCGACACCAACTCCGATCCCGACGAGGTCGAGTACGGCATCCCCTGCAACGATGACGCTATCTCCGCTGTCACCCTTATGTGCGAGCTCATGGCTGACGCCTGCCTCGCTGGCTCCGGCAAGGAGCAGGTCTCCGAGGCCGAGATGGCCGCTGAGCCCAAGGCCGAGTAAATCAGTCTTAGTTAATTCTTTTTCATCTCTTTGAAAGGAACCACAATGGCCCAGATTACCGCCGCTATGGTCAAGCAGCTCCGCGAGATGACCGACTCCCCGATGATGGAGTGCAAGAAGGCTCTCGTCGAGGCTGACGGCGACATGGACGCCGCTGTCGACGTTCTGCGTAAGAACGGCCTTGCCAAGGCTGCCAAGAAGGCTGGCCGTGAGACCAACGAGGGCGCTGTCGCCGCGTTCGTCTCCGAGGATGGCAAGACCGGCGCTCTGCTCGAGCTCTCCTGCGAGACCGACTTCGTTGGCTCTAACGCCAAGTTCACCGGCTTTGCTTCCAAGGTCGCTGAGGTTGTCGCTACCACCGAGCCTGCTGACGTCGACGCTCTGCTCGAGAAGCCGATGGGCGAGGAGACCGTTTCCTCCGAGCTCACCGAGATGATTCACATCATGGGCGAGAACATGAAGATCTCCCGCTTCGCTGCCCGCAAGGCTGAGAACGGCGCGCTCGCTTCTTACATCCACATGGGTGGTAAGATCGGCGTCCTCGTCGAGTTCGCCTTCGAGAAGGCTGAGACCGCTCAGGCTGAATCCTTCAAGACCTTCGCTCACGACGTTGCCCTTCAGGTTGCCGCCGTCGCCCCGATCTGCGCTACCCGCGATCAGGTTCCGGCCGAGACCGTCGAGCACGAGAAGCAGATCTACATGGCTCAGGCTGCCGAGTCCGGTAAGCCCGAGGCTATCCAGGAGAAGATGGCTGTCGGCCGTCTGGAGAAGTTCTACAAGCAGTCCGTGCTCACCGAGCAGGAGTTCATCAAGGACAGCTCCCTCACCATCAAGAAGTACGCTGAGCAGGTCTCCAAGGAGCTCGGCGACACCATTACCGTCGTTGCCTTTGACCGTCTGGTCCGTGGCGAGTAAATAAGCTCTTGTAGCTGGTAATGAGCAGGCTGTGGGTTTTACTCACAGCCTGCTTTTTCATGGCTCTTCTTAGAGCCTTTGATATCATATTGAGAGTCTAATTAAAGGAGGATCGCTTTGTCCGACATCCGATATAAACGCGTGCTTCTTAAGCTTTCCGGCGAAGCACTGATGGGCGACGGCCAATATGGCATCGACCCCAAGGTTACCGACCATCTTGCCAAGCAGGTCAAGGAGCTGCTAGCCGTTGGCCATGAGGTCGGCGTCGTTGTCGGCGGCGGCAATATTTTCCGCGGCATGGCCGGCGCTGCCGGTGGCATGGAGCGTGCTCAGGCCGACTACATGGGCATGCTGGCAACCGTTATGAACGCGCTCGCCCTGCAGGATGCCTTCGAGCATAACGATGTTCCCTGCCGCGTGATGAGCGCTATCCAGATGAACGAGATCTGCGAGCCCTATATTCGCCGTCGCGCCATCAACCACCTTTCCAAGGGCAACGTCGTCATCTTCGCTGCCGGTTCGGGCAATCCGTACTTTACGACCGACACCGCCGCGGCTCTTCGTGCGTGCGAGATCGGCGCCGAGATTCTGATTAAAGCCACCAAGGTTGACGGCATCTACGACAAGGATCCCGTCAAGTGCGCCGATGCCGTCCGTTTTGACAAGATTACCTATCACGAGGTGCTCGTCCGCGGCCTGCAGGTTATGGATTCCACGGCTACGGCACTGTGCCAGGATAACCGTATGCCGATTTTGGTCCTCAACATCGATGGCGAGGACACCGTCAAGCGCGCGCTCGCGGGTGAGCCCGTCGGCACGCTCGTCTATCAGGAGGATTAAGCATGGCAGAGAACATCACCGCCCATATGGACAAGTCGCTCGAGTCCCTCAAGCATAACTTCTCCAAGGTCCGTACCGGCCGCGCCAATGCCAACATTCTGTCCGACATCACCGTCGATTATTACGGGGTTCCCACGCCGGTCACGCAGGTTGCCGCCGTCAAGACCCCCGAGGCCCACATGCTGCTCATCGAGCCGTGGGACAAGGCACTCATCAATGCTATCGTCAAGGCCATCGGCGCTTCCGATCTGGGTATTACCCCCAACTCCGATGGCACCGTCGTTCGTCTTCCGTTCCCGGCTCCCACTGAGGAGCGCCGTCGCGAGCTCGTCAAGGAGTGCCGCGAGTACGCCGAGCAGGCCAAGGTGTCTATCCGTAACATCCGTCGCGACTTCAACAACAAGCTCGAGCGCGATGAGGAGCTCACCGAGGACGATGTCCGTCGCGAGCAGGCCAAGGTCCAGAAGCACACTGATGAGTATGTCGCCAAGGTCGAGGAGCTTCTGAAGGAAAAAGAAGCCGAGGTCATGGAGATCTAAGGTGCAATACGACGAGCATAAACTGGTCGAGTACTTTGCCGACGCCCCTGCGGGCGTCGGTTTTTCCGACCTTGACCTCAATAACATTCCGCACCATATCTCGTGCATCATGGACGGTAACGGTCGTTGGGCCACGTCGCGCGGTCTTGCACGCACCGAGGGCCACAAGGCGGGTATCGTCTCCCTGCGCGAGATCATTACCGCATGCGTGCGCTTGGGTGTCGACGTCCTTTCGGCCTATGCGTTTTCCACCGAAAACTGGAATCGTCCGCAGCACGAGGTCAACGTTTTGATGCATTTGTTTGCCAAGACGTTTATCGATGAGTTGCCGCTGCTTAAGCGCGAAAACGTTCGCGTTGTCTTTTTGGGCGATATTTCCGCACTGCCTAAGAAGACCCGCGATGTCTTTGAGCGAGGTCTTGCTGAGTGCGCCAATCACACCGGCATGACGCTGGCGCTTGCCGTCAACTACGGCGCGCGTGCCGAGATTACCCGCGCTGTCCGTCAGATCGCACTCGACGCTGCCGCCGGTAAGATCGATCCTGGCGCAATTGATGACGACATGGTGGCTTCCCACCTCTATACCGCTGGCCTTCCCGATCCTGAGCTTGTGATTCGCACTTCTGGTGAGCTGCGCCTTTCGAACTATCTGCTGTGGCAGGTGGCTTATTCCGAATTCTACGTCACCGATACCTATTGGCCCGACTTTGATCGTTGGGGCCTTGTCGACGCCATTTTGGCCTATCAGGGCCGTGACCGTAGGTTTGGTGGTCTGAGCAAGACCGAGGAGGCTTAATCGTGTCCGATCGTCCCAAGGCAATTGCTCCCAAGACATCTGAGCGCAAGGCTGTCGCTGCAGGAGCGCCCGCAGCGAAGAATGGCACCGGTTCGTGGCTTGCCGGCTTTATCACCCGTGCCGCCGCCGGTATCGTCTATGCCGTTGTCTTTATCCTGTGCCTGGTTTTGGGTATTGTGCCCACGGCCATCTTTGTTTCTGTCATGAGCGGTCTGTGCTGCTATGAGTTTTTCCGTATGACGAGGCTCGATGGCAAGATGGCTAACGAGCGCATGGGTATCGCTGCCGCCGTACTCTTTCCGCTGTCGGCGTTGGGCGATTCGATGTTGCTGAATGCCCTGCTTTTTGCCCTGATGCTCGCTGTGGGAATTTGGTATGTTTGGTCGCCGCGTACCCGCATCTCTGATGTGGCCGTGACGCTCATGGGTCCCATCTACACTGGCTTTATGCTGTCGGCTATCGTGCTGCTGCGCGATGCCGTGCCCGGTTTTGCCGGCGCCCTGCTTTCGGTGGGCGTTTGCGCGTCCCTTTGGGTCTCCGATTCGTTTGCCTACATCGTGGGTAGCCGTATCGGCAAGCACAAGATGGTCCCTAAGATTTCTCCCAAAAAGAGCTGGGAGGGCTTTGTCGGCGGCATCTTGGGCTCGGTTCTTATCTGGCTCATTTTGTGGGCGACGCATTTTTATAAGCTGAGCTTGCCCTACGCACTGCTGTGCGGCGTGGTTGTGTCCATCCTGGGCGTTATCGGCGACCTTATTGAGTCACGCATCAAGCGTGGCGTGGGCGTCAAGGATTCCGGCAACCTTATCCCGGGCCATGGCGGCATGCTCGACCGTAGCGACTCGCTTATCTTTGGCTGCATTACCGCGCAGCTGCTTTTGATGATCGGAGGCGTGCTGTAATGGCCTTTCAGACGACGTACGGCCCCGATGGGCGTCTTCGCGTTGCCATTCTGGGCTGTACGGGCTCTATCGGCACGCAGGCACTCGATGTATGCCGTCAGCATGCCGATCGACTGCAGGTGACGGCGTTGTCCGTTAACTCCAGCACTTCGGAGCTCGTTGCCGCCGCCCGCGAGTTTTCGGTCCCGGCCGTTGCCGTGGCCGACACCACCCACGGTGCGGACGCTGTACTGCAGGAGCTGCCCGAGGGCACCGAGCTCGGTGTTGGTGCGCAGGCGGTTTGTGAGCTCGCGCGTCGCGATGACGTCGACTGTGTCCTTGTTGCCATTGTGGGCGCTGCCGGGCTCGAAGCGAGCCATGCGGCCCTGACCTCGAACAAGCGTCTCGCACTTGCCAACAAGGAGTCTCTCGTTGTCGGCGGTGACCTGCTGATGCCGTTGGCGCAACCGGGTCAGCTAATTCCGGTCGACTCCGAGCACTCCGCCATCTACCAGTGCTATCTGGGGGAGAATCCGCGCGAGGCCCACTGCATCTGGCTTACTTGCTCGGGCGGTCCGTTCTTTGGCCGTACGCGCGACGAGCTCAATTGCGTGACGCGTGCCGATGCCCTCGCACATCCCACGTGGGCCATGGGTGCCAAGATCACCATCGACTCCGCCACCCTCATGAACAAGGGCCTAGAGCGCATTGAGGCCATGCATCTGTTTAACTGCGACCTCGATTTTATTAACGTGGTCGTGCAGCGTCAGTCCAAGATTCACTCTATGGTCGAGTTTGCCGACGGCTCCGTGATGGCGCATCTCGGTGCTTCCGACATGCGTATTCCCATCCAGTTCGCGTTCTCGTATCCCGAGCGTTGGGATACCCCGGCGCCTCGTATCGATTTCCGCGATCTGGGGCAGCTCACGTTTGATGCTGCCGACATGGATACCTTCCGCTGTCTGGCACTGGCCGAACGTGCCGGCAAGACAGGTGGCACCATGCCGTGCGTGCTCAATGCCGCCAACGAGGTCGCCGTCGATGCCTTCCTGCACGATGGCTGCAGCTTTACCGATATCGATTGCATTGTGGAATCCTGCATGGATGCTCACGATATGCAGGCGGTCGATTCGTTTGAGCAGCTTCGCGACATCGATGCGTGGGCGCGTGAAAAAGCTGCGCAGGTGCTCGCCGCAACTCGTTCCTAACCATAAGGATTGCTTTTTCGTTTTATGGATACTGTTCTGAGCGTTCTCTCATCGGTCTTTTGGGGCCTGCTGATGCTTTCCGTCCTCGTGTTTTTGCACGAGGGCGGCCACTTTTTGGCGGCGCGTGCCTGCGGCGTCCGTGTGACCGAGTTCTTTTTGGGCCTGCCGTGCCGCTTTGACATCCATTACACGTCGCGTCGCATTGGAACCAAGTTTGGCGTGACCCCGCTGCTGCTGGGTGGCTACGCTGCCATTTGCGGTATGGATCCGACCGACGTCTCGTGTGCCGACCGCGTGCTCGCGGCTATCTATCGTCATGGTCGCGTGACCGTGGCCGACCTTGCTGTCGAGCTTGAGCTTTCCGAGGAGGATGTGCTCGAGGCATGCGCCCTGTTGCTGGGCTGGGGTTCCATCGCACCCTGGTATGAGGAAGGGGAGAAGCCCTCGCCGAGCTACTATCCCACCAAGTATCAGACGCTGCCGCGAGATGCGGCGGGTTACACCACCTTTGACGGCCGCCGTTTCGATCGAGAGCATGCGACTATCGAGGGCGATGTGTGGGAGCTGCCGTGCGGCGAAGCCGAGTTCCTTGCGCAAGAGCGTTCGCATACCTATTTGGGCCAGGGTTTTCTCAAGCGCGCCTTTATGCTGCTCGCGGGCATTCTCGTCAATATCCTGACGGGCTTTTTGCTGCTTATGAGTATCTATTCCATTGCGGGTGTCACCGTGCCGATGGATACCAACGTGATCGGTCAGGTTGACGAGGGGTCTATTGCCGCCAAGGCGGGTATCGAGGGCGGCGACGTGATCCTTTCGGTTGACGGAGTATCGTGCTCTTCTTGGATGGACGTTTACGATGCCATCGGCAAGGCTGCCGGTAAGGACGATATCGCCATCGAGTACGAGCGTGACGGCAAGCAGCATTCGACCGCGGTTGCGCTCAAAGAGGACGAGCGCCTAGGTGTGTATGCCTCTACACAGGTGGTCCGTTTAGACCCCATCACGTCGGCTCGCCTGTCGTTCTCCTATGTCGTGCAGACAGCGGAGGGCGTGATGCGCCTGCTCCAGCCGCAGCATACGATGGAGATTCTCGATCAGTCTTCTTCGATCGTGGGTATTAGCGTTATGTCCTCACAGGCTGCTGCTGCCGGCCCTGCCACGTTCCTTTCGTTTGCCGCCCTCATTTCGTTCTCGCTTGGCTTTATGAACCTGCTGCCCATCCCACCACTCGATGGCGGCAAGCTGGTCATTGAGATCATTCAAAAGATTGCTGGCCGCGAGCTTCCGCTCAAGGTCCAGACGATTGTGAGCTATGTGGGCATCGCGCTCTTTGCGCTGCTGTTTGTCTATATGCTTCGTTCCGACGTCCTTCGATTTATCCTGTAGGGGAGTGTTTGGATTGTCTTTATCCCATCCTTTGCCTCGCGAGTTGACGCGCCCCGTGCATGTGGGCGGTGTTCAGATCGGTGGCGGCGCGCCGGTGGTGGTCCAATCCATGACCTGCACCGATACCGCTGACGCCCAGGCAACGCTTGCGCAAGTGTGCGCGTTGGCGCAGGCTGGCTGCGATATCGTGCGTGTGAGCGTGCCCACCGAGGCCGCGATTGAGGGTTTCCGCACCATCTGTGCCGAGTCTCCGGTGCCGATCGTCGCCGATATTCACTTTAAGCATAAGCTCGCCATCGGCGCCGTCGAGGCTGGTGCCGCCAAGCTTCGCATCAATCCCGGCAATATCGGCGATTGGGCTAAGGTCGACGCGGTGATTGATGCTGCGGGTGCTGCGGGCTGTGCGATTCGTATCGGCGTCAATGCCGGTTCGCTTGAGCAGGATATCGCCGAGCGCGATGACCTCACGCAGCCCGAAAAGCTCGTGATGTCGAGCGAGCGCTTCGTCAAGCACTTTGAGGACCGTGGTTTTACGAACATTGTGCTTTCCGCCAAGGCTCATAGCGTGTCCACGACGCTTGACACCTATCGTGCCCTGTCGCGCGAAATCCCCCATGTTCCGCTTCATTTGGGCGTGACTGAGGCCGGAACCAAGCTCCAGGGCACCATTAAGAGCTCTGTGGGCCTGGGAATTTTGCTTTCCGAGGGCATTGGCGACACCATGCGCGTCTCGCTCACGGCCGATCCGGTCGAGGAGCCGCCGGTCGCCTGGGGTATCCTGCAGTCGCTGGGTCTTCGCCGCCGTGGCCCCGAGATCGTATCGTGCCCCACGTGCGCTCGCTGCCAGGTCAACCTCATTCCTATCGCCGAGGAGGTCACTGAGCGGCTTAAGAACTACTCCGCACCGCTTTCGATTGCCGTGATGGGCTGTGCGGTCAATGGCCCAGGCGAGGCTTCTGACGCCGACTTGGGCGTTGCCTGCGGACGAGGTCAGGGCCTGCTCTTTTCGCACGGCCAAATCATTGGTAAAGTAGCTGAGGACCAAATTGTCGACGCGCTTATGGCCGAGGTCGACAAGCTTATTGAGGAGAAATAAATGACTCGAGCAATGTATATGTCTAAGCTGTATGCTCCGACGCTCAAAGAGGATCCGGCCGACGCCGAGCTTGCGAGCCATCGCCTGCTGCTTCGTGCCGGCATGATTCGCAAGGAGGCCGCCGGTCTCTATTCCTATCTGCCGCTTGCTTGGCGCTCGATTCGCAAGATCGAGAACATCGTGCGCGACGAGATGGACGCTGCCGGCGCCCAGGAGCTCATGATGCCCATCATGGTCGATGCCGAGCTGTGGCGTGAGTCCGGCCGTATCGATGCCTATGGCAAGGAGCTCGTGCGCTTTGATGACCGCCACGGACGCGAGTTCGTGCTCGGTCCCACGCACGAGGAGACCGTGACTGCCCTGGTGCGCAACGAGCTGCGTTCCTACAAGCAGCTGCCGGTGAATCTCTATCACATCCAGGATAAATTTCGCGACGAGTTCCGTCCCCGCTTTGGCCTGATGCGCGGTCGCGAGTTCATCATGAAGGACGCCTACAGCTTCTCTGCCACGCAGGAGAGCCTGCAGGAGGAGTACGACAAGATGAAGCAGGCCTACGCCAACATCTGCGAGCGCTGCTACATCAAGGCCCTGCCCGTTGTCGCCGACTCCGGTGAGATCGGCGGCGATACCTCCGTCGAGTACATGGCGCTGGCCGACGCCGGCGAGGCTTCGCTGGTCTACTGCGACGATTGCGGCTTTGCTGCCGATGACGAGGCTGCAAGCACCAAGGTCGTTGTGACCGAGGGCCCCGGCGACGGCACACTCACCAAGGTCAAGACTCCGGGCATGGGCACCATCGAGGCTGTTGCCAAGTTCTTTGGGTTCCCCGAGAACGGCACGCGCAAGTCCCTGGCTCTCATTGACGCCGAGGGTAAGCCGGTTGTGGCTATCGTTCCGGGCGATCACGAGCTCAACGACTGCAAGGCTGAGCACGTCTTTGGCAAGGGCTATCGCATGATGACCGATGAGGAGCTCCAGACCTACGGTCTGCATAAGGGCTTTATCGGACCGGTTAACCTAGCCGAGGGTATTCGCCTGGTCTGCGATGAGAGCCTGCGTGAGTCCAAGCAGTGGGCCTGCGGTGCCAACGAGGTCGATTATCACTTTACCGGCGCCTGCCCCGAGCGCGACTTTACCGTCGACGAGTGGGCCGACCTGGTGACCGTCGTTGCCGGCGATCCCTGCCCGCACTGCGGTAAGCCGCTCTCCGCTGCCCGCGGTATCGAGGTCTCTCAGGTCTTCCAGCTGGGCACTAAGTATTCCGAGGCCATGGGCGCCACCTTTATGGACGAGGATGGCAAGGAGAAGCCGCTCATCATGGGCTGCTACGGCGTTGGTGTGTCCCGCTCGCTTGCTGCGGTCGTGGAGCAGCACAACGACGAGCACGGTATCGTATGGCCGGTCTCCGTTGCCCCGTACGAGGTCGCGGTGATTCCGCTCGACCCCAAGAAGGAGGAGTGCGCTACCGTCTGCGACCAAATCGTCGAGGGTCTGTGCGCCGAGGGTATCGAGGTTGTCGTCGATGACCGTGACGAGCGTCCCGGCTTTAAGTTTGCCGACAACGACCTTATGGGCTTCCCGTATCAGGTCGTTCTGGGCAAGCGCGGCCTCAAGAATGGCACGGTGGAGCTCAAGGACCGTGCTACCGGCGAGCGTGAGGACGTGGCGATTGACGAGGTCGTCGCCAAGGTTGCCGAGCTGGTGAAGGCAGCACGCCGTTAATCTACGATTTCGCTTGTAGTTCGATATGCGGGACGGCCTCGCATTTCTCCAGATTGGGGAGATGCGAGGCCGCCCTTTTATCTTGCCGTCGTGCTCAATCGCTAAAAGAAAAACCCCACAGCCCATATGAGCTGCGGGGTTTTCTTTGTGCCTCCGATGCGAAATAAATCGCTCAGATATTACTGATAATCGACGACGTCGATCCAGTTCTTCAGGAACTCATCGTTCACGTTGCGCTTACGAGCGAGCTCGGAAGCGGCGACGATGCTCGTCCACTGACGCACGACCTGCATGGGCATGTCGGCGCGGTCGCAGTAGAGCTCCAGGTAGGCCTCGGCCTGGTCCTTGCTGTTGAGGGCAAAGAGCAGGTAGGTGGTGGCAACGTCGGCAGCAGGGGAGCCCTGGGTAGCGTGTGCCCAGTCGCACACATAGAGCTGGCCGTCGTCGCCGACGATGACGTTGGAGGGGTTGAAGTCGCCGTGGCAGACCTTGAACTCCTTGGTCATGCCGTCCAGACGCTCCTGAAGGTTGTAGCGCGTGGTGGCATTGAGCTGATCAAGGCTGTCGATCATGCGGGCGAACTTGTCGCGCTGACGGTTAAGCAGCGGGGAGGTGTAGCCGTGGATCTCGATCTGGAGGTCGACGAACATCTCGAGGTACTCACCAAAGCGCTGGGGCTCGGCAGTCATCTTCTCGGCAAGGGTAGTGCCCGGAACCTTCTCGGTCACGAGCGCCCAGCCGTTGGCGTTCTCGAGCTGGGAAACCTCGAGAGCCTTGGGGCTGCGGATGCCGCACTCATTGATGCGGGCAAGATTCAAAGCCTCGTTGAACACGTCGGAGACGGGCTTGGTCTCGTTAAAGACCTTGACGATCTTGTCGCCCAGGTCGTAAACGACCTTGTTGCCACGGCGGACGAGCTCGGTCTTGGAATCGGGTAGCAGCATGGTTGCATCCTTTCAACGATGCGATAGAAGCGACGGCGGGGGTGTGTGAAACACCCGTGCACCCCCGCCGTTAAAAACCGTGCTAAAACTAGCAGACGGCGTAGTCCTGAGGCTCGCGGCCGTAGTAGGCGTCAAGGTAGAGCTCCTTGATCTCGCTCATCAGCGGGTAACGGGGGTTAGCGCCGGTGCACTGGTCGTTGAATGCCTGCTCGGTCATCTCGTCGAGGGTGTCGAGGAAGTACTTCTCGTCAACGCCGTACTCAGCGATGGTGTGCTTGACACCGATGAAGTCGCAGAGCTCGGTGAGCTTGGTGATGAAGTTCTCGAAGACCTCACGGTCGTCCTTGCCGTCGATGCCGCAGTAACGAGCCATCTCGGCGTAGTTGTGCAGCGCGTTGGGGTAAGGATACTGAGAGAAGGTTCCCATCTTGACAGGAGCCTCGGCGGCGTTGTAACGCATGACGCGGGTCAGGATGACTGCGTTTGCGAGGCCGTGGGGCAGATGGTGGAAAGCGCCGAGCTTGTGGGCCATGGAGTGGTTGAGGCCCAGGAAGGCGTTACCGAATGCCATACCGGCCATGCAGGATGCGTTGTGCATCTCCTCGCGAGCGTGCGGATCCTTGGCACCGTTGGTGAAGGAGCTCGGGAGGTTCTCGAAGACGAGCTTTGCGGCGCGCTCGGAGAGGCCCTTGGTGTAATCGGAAGCCATGATGGAGACGTAGGACTCGATGGCGTGGGTCATGACGTCAATACCGGAAGCTGCGGTGAGGCCCTTCGGGGCGGTCATGCAGTTGTCAGCGTCGACGATTGCCATGTTGGGGAGCAGCGCGTAGTCGGCGAGCGGCCACTTGATGCCGGTCTCCTTGTCGGTGATGATGGCGAACGGCGTGCACTCGGAGCCAGTGCCCGAAGAGGTCGGGACGGCGACGAAGTAAGCCTTCTTGCCCATCTCGGGGAAGGTGAAGATACGCTTGCGGATGTCCATGAAGTCCATGGCCATGTCCTCGAAGTTCGCCTCGGGGTGCTCGTACATCATCCACATAATCTTGCCGGCGTCCATTGCGGAACCGCCGCCAACGGCGATGATGACATCCGGCTCGAAGAGCGTCATCTGCTTGGCGCCGCGACGTGCGCACTGCAGGGAGGGATCGGGCTCAACGTCGTAGAAGCAGTCGTGAGCGATGCCCATCTCATCGAGCTTGGCCTCGATGGCACGCGTGTTGCCATTCTTGAAGAGGAACTGGTCGGTAACGATGAAGGCGCGCTTCTTGCCCATTACGGTGCCGAGCTCGTCGAGTGCGACGGGCGTGCAGCCCTTCTTGAAGTAGACCTTCTCGGGTGCGCGGAACCACAGCATGTTCTCGCGGCGCTCTGCCACGGTCTTGACGTTGATCAAGTGCTTCACCCCAACGTTCTCGGAGACGGAGTTGCCACCCCAGGAGCCGCAGCCCAGGGTTAGAGACGGCTTCATGCCGAAGTTGTAGAGGTCACCGATGCCGCCGTGCGAGGACGGGGTGTTGATGACGATGCGGCAGGCCTTCATGACGTGCTGGAACTTAGCGATCTTCTCGCTCTGTGCCGGGTGCACGTAGAGAGAGGCGGTGTGGCCCGGGCCACCTGCGAGGACGAGGTGCTCTGCCTTGTCAACGGCCTCCTGGAAGTCACTGGCGTGATACATAGCGAGGACCGGGGAGAGCTTCTCGTGGGAGAACTCTTCCTTCTCGGGATCGGTGGAGGTGACCTCGGCGATCAGGATCTTGGTCTTGGCGGGAACCTCGATGCCGGCGAGCTCGGCGATCTTGGCGGCAGCCATGCCGGGGATGCGGTGATCGAGAGCGCCGTTCTTGAACATGGCGGCACGCAGGGCCTCCATCTCGGCACCCTGCTTGACGAAGTAGCAGCCGCGCTTCTGGAACTCGGCCTTGACCTGGTCATAGATGGTGTCGATGACGGTCACGGACTGCTCGGAAGCGCAGATCATGCCGTTGTCGAAGGTCTTGGAGTGGATGATGGAGTTGACGGCGAGCTTGATGTCCGCGGTATCGTCGATGATGACCGGGGTGTTGCCGGCGCCGACGCCGAGTGCGGGCTTACCGGAGGAGTAAGCAGCCTTGACCATGCCCGGGCCACCGGTTGCGAGAATGATGTCGACGTCGCGCATGACCATGTTGGTCAGCTCGATGGACGGCTTGTCGACCCAGCCGATGATGCCCTCAGGAGCACCGGCCTTGACAGCTGCGTCGAGAACGAGCTTGGCGGCGGCGATGGTGCACTTGGCGGCTGCCGGGTGCGGGGAGATGATGATGGCGTTACGGGTCTTCAGGCAGATGAGCGTCTTGAAGATGGCCGTGGAGGTCGGGTTGGTGGTCGGGATGACAGCGCCAACGATACCGATCGGCTCGGCGACCTTGGTGATGCCGTAAGCGTCGTCGCGCTCGATGACACCGCAGGTCTTGGTGTTCTTGTAAGCGTTGTAGATGTACTCAGCGGCGTAGTGGTTCTTGATGACCTTGTCCTCGAGAACGCCACGGCCGGTCTCCTCGATGGCGAGCTTGGCCAAAGGAATACGAGCCTTGTTGGCGGCCATAGCAGCCTCGTAGAAGATCTTGTCTACCTGCTCCTGAGTGTACTCAGCGAATTTAGCCTGGGCCTCACGCATAGATTTGAGTTTGGCCTCAAGCGCCTCCACGTTGTCCACGATGGCGGGAGTAGTGTTTTCCGGTGACTTTTTCACCATTTGTGTCTCCTTGCGATCGGAGATTTACCCTACAAGATGCATGATAGCAAGAAATAATTCGGTGAACGGGCAGATTCCCGTAAAAGACAAACTAAAACGCTTCAATCAAATGAACCGTTTCAACTAAATCTATCTGCCCTGCGCATCGCCCCGCTCATTGGGGACAGACTTACATGAGTGCTTTCACTCATGTAAGTCTGTCCCCAATGAGTACAAAAAGGCGCCCTCCGTAGGGGAGGGCGCCTTTGCTAAGTTCTATGTGAACGCGAGGTCTTTGGCCCGGAGAGTCCGAGGTACTTGTTGGTAAGACCTTATTTAGGAGCGCGCAACCTTGCCGGACTTGAGGCAGGTGGAGCAAACGTTCATCTTGCGACGGTGACCATCGACGACGACGTAGACGCGCTGGATGTTGGGGCGGAACTTACGGTTGGTGACGCGGTGAGAGTGGCTGATGGAGCGACCGGCAACGGGGTGCTTACCGCAAACTTCGCAAACTTTGGACATAACTGACCCTCCTTGGGCGACAAACGAACATGTCGCGTTAACAAACAAGCCTGAACTATAGCACAGAAGTCGCTCCCTGTGCGCAATCTACACAGAGATATTCCTCTTTTGGCGATAGTGCCCACGCCACGGCCCTGGACGTAGATCCGATTTGCGTGCAGCAGAGGGGATTATGCCAGCTCGTGCGTGCGTTTTCAAGCTCGTCCCACAAATATATATAGGTTTATTGGGCTTTGGGCTCCGTTTACGGATTGCTCTGTATTTATGCTCGCAATTAAGCTCGAGGTTGGCTACACTATCCCTTGACCATTAAAGGGGTACGAGATACCCACATGGAATTACATAGCTGCCAAAGAGCAGCCCTTCCTGTGGGTGTCTGGTCCGCTTTAAGCGGTCGGGCATCTATTTTTTTGACTGTGTCAGCAGTCAAGACATGTGAGGAAGGAGATCGATGGGCACGACTTCCCCCAAGGCGGTCATCATGGACGAGACCGCCGTCAATCGAGCGATGACCCGCATCGCGCACGAGATTCTCGAGCGCAACGAGGGCTGTGAAGACCTCGCTCTGGTCGGCATCGTCACGCGCGGCGACCTTCTGGCAAAGAAGCTCGCCGAGGAGATCAAGGAGATCGAGGGCGTCGAAGTTCCGCTCGGCAGCCTCGACATCAGCTTCTACCGCGATGACTATGCGACCAATTTCGCTCCCGCGATCCACGCCACCAACATTCCCTTTAGCGTCGACGGCAAGCGCGTCGTGCTGGTGGACGACATCCTGTATACGGGCCGTACCATCCGCGCCGCTCTCGACGCCGTCATGGACCTGGGCCGTCCGAGTCGCATTGAGTTGGCAGTCCTCGTTGACCGCGGCCACCGCGAGCTCCCCATCTCGCCGGACTTTGTCGGCAAGAACGTTCCCTCGTCGCATGAGGAGAACGTGCATCTATATATGAAGGAAGTCGACGGCCACACCGCCGTCGAGATCAACGACGTCGCGCCGGGCTCCCACGTGGGTTCTGCGCCGCTGGGAGGTGAGTAGTACCGTGGCGTTCAACCATAAGCACCTGATCGACATTACCGAGTACTCCGAAGAGGACATCAAGCTCATCCTCGAGACCGCCAAGGCGTTCTCCGAGGTCAACGAGCGTGCGATCAAGAAGGTCCCCACGCTCAAGGGTAAGACCATCGTCAACATGTTCAACGAGCCCTCGACGCGCACCCGTAGCTCCTTCGAGCTCGCCGAGAAGCGTCTTTCGGCCGACAGCCTCAACTTTGGCGGCTCTTCGACCTCCACGGTCAAGGGCGAGAGCCTCGTCGACACCGTCGAGACCCTCAACGCCTACAAGATCGACTGCATCGTCGTGCGCGATAAGCACGCCGGTGCTCCCTACATCGTCACGCAGAACTCGCCCGCGAGCGTCATCTGCGCCGGCGACGGCAAGCACAACCATCCCACGCAGGCTCTTCTCGACCTGTACACCATCTGGGAGCACAAGGGTGACTTCCACGGTCTGAAGGTCGCCGTCGTCGGCGATATCTCACACTCCCGTGTCTGCGGCTCGCTGATTCCCGCCCTTAAGATCATGGGCTGCGAGACCTACGCCGTCGCCCCCGGCACGCTGCTGCCGCCGGCGCCCGAGGTCCTGGGCTGCGACCACGTGACGAGCGACCTCGATTCCGTCCTGCCCGAGCTGGACGTCGTCTACATGCTGCGCGTGCAGCAGGAGCGCCTCGAGGGTGCCCCGTTCCCGACCATTCGCGAGTATCACAAACTCTTCGGCCTGACCAAGGACCGCGAGAAGCTCATGAAGCCCGACGCGATTATCTGCCACCCGGGCCCCATCAACCGTGGCGTCGAGTTCGACTCCTATATGGCCGACCACCCGCAACGCTCCGTCATCCTGGAGCAGGTCTACGCCGGTATCTGCGTGCGTATGGCTATCCTGTATCTGCTGCTTGGAGGTGCCGATAATGGCCTTGCTTCTTAAGAATGCCCACGTCGTCGACCCGTCCGTCGAGCTTGACGGTGTCGTTGACGTCCTGATTGACGGCGATAAGATCGCCGAGGTCGGCGAGAATCTCGCTGCCGAGGGAGCCGAGGTCCGCGACCTTTCCGGCAAGTACCTCGTCCCCGGCCTGGTGGATATGCACGTTCACCTTCGCGAGCCCGGCTACGAGGTCAAAGAGGACATCGAGAGCGGCACCCGCGCAGCTGCCAAGGGCGGCTTTACCGGCGTGTGCGCCATGCCCAACACCGATCCCGTCACCGATAACGGCACCGTCGTGGAGTTCGTCAAGTCCCGCGCTGCCGAGGTTGGTCACTGCCGCGTCTATCCGTCGGGCGCCATGACCCGCGGTCTTAAGGGCGAGGCCATGTCCGAGATGGGCGATATGGTCGCCCACGGCGCCGTCGCCTTCACCGACGACGGTCGCGGCGTGCAGGGCGCGGGTATGCTCCGTCGTTGCATGGACTACGGCAAGATGTTCGGCAAGGTCTTTATGAGCCACTGCCAGGACGAGGACCTGGTCGGCCACGGCCAGATCAACGAGGGCAAGGTCTCGACCCGTCTGGCTCTCGAGGGTTGGCCGGCTGCCGGCGAGGAGCTCCAGATCGCCCGCGACATCGAGATCGCCAAGCTGACTGGTGCCAAGCTGCACATCCAGCACATCTCCACCGCCCATGGCCTGGAGATCGTGCGTGCCGGTAAGGCCGCTGGCGTTCAGGTTACCTGCGAGGCCACCCCGCATCACATGTTCCTGACCGAGAACGACCTGGACGAGACCTACAACACCTCGCTTAAGGTCAATCCGCCGCTGCGTACCGAGGAGGATGCCGAGGCCATCCGTCAGGGCGTCATCGACGGCACCGTCGATGTTATCGTCACCGATCACGCTCCTCACACCCCGTGGGAGAAGGCCCGTGAGTTCGAGCTTGCGCCCTTTGGTATGATCGGCCTCGAGACCTCGCTGTCGCTCGTACTCACCGAGCTGGTCAACACGGGCAAGATGAGCATGGGCCGCATGGTCGAGCTCATGGCCATCAAGCCGCGTGAGATCCTGGGTCTCGACCAGGTTCAGGTCAAGGCGGGCTCCGTTGCCGACCTGACCGTGTTCGACCCCTCCGCAACCTGGACGGTTGGCGAGGACGGTTACGAGTCGCGCGCCGAGAACTCCGGTTTTGCCGGCCGCACGCTCACCGGCCGTGCCACCGATGTGTTCGTCGGCGGTAAGCAGACGCTTGCCGACGGCTGCATCTGCTAGCATAGCCTTATCGCTTTTGTGCGCGGCGCCCTTGCGGTGCCGCGCTTTCTATTAGTTTGGACCATGCAACCGCATGGGGGATTGGAGCGTCTATGCCCACACCTTCCACTGCACGCATGCACGACTTCGAGGTCGTCTCGAACCGGGAGATTGCCGACGGCATCTTCTCGCTCGTCATCTCGGCCCCCAAGCTTGCAAGTGCGCTCAAGCCCGGTCAGTTTGTGAACATCGCCGTACCCGGCGATGCGTCCTCGCTGCTTCGCGTGCCCCTGAGCTACTACCGCGCCGACGCCGAGGCCGGCACCGTCGAGCTGTGGTACGCCGTCGTGGGCGACGATACCCGTCGTTTGTCCCAGATGGGCCCTGGCTCCACCTCTAACCTGCTGGGCCCCGGTGGCCGTGGCTGGATGGTACCCGAGGGCACCAGGAAGGCCCTGCTCGTCGCCGGTGGCATCGGTGTTCCGCCCGTGCTGTGCCTTGCCGACAAGCTTGCCGAGCAGGGTGTGGCCGTCGACGTGTGCCTGGGCTTTGGCACCGCGTCCAAGGCCGTGGGCGTCGATGAGTTCCGCGCGCTGTGCGATACGGTTAACGTGTGCACCGATGATGGCACGCTGGGCACGCACGGTTTTTGCACCGACCCGGCAGCCGAGCTGCTCGGCGAGGGCGGCTACGACTACGTCGCTAGCTGCGGCCCCGCCGTCATGATGAAGAAAGTCTCCGCCGCTGCCGCCGAGGCCGGTGCGTACTGCGAGGTGTCGCTCGAGCGCATGATGAGCTGTGGCTTTGGCGCCTGCAACACCTGCAATGTCGAGACGGTTGACGGTATGAAGGGCGCCTGCATGTGCGGCCCCGTGTTCGATGCTTCCAAGGTGGTGGTCTTCTAGTGGGTACCGTGAACATGGCCGTCGATTTCGGCGGCGTCAAGATGCAGAACCCCATCAACACCGCAGCCGGTACTTTTGGTTACGGTTGGCAGTTCCAGAACTTCTTTGATGTTTCCCAGCTGGGCGCCATCACCACCAAGGGTTGCGCTGCCGAGCCCTGGCCCGGCAACCCCGCGCCCCGCATGGCCGAGATCCCCGGCGGTATGATCAACTCCGTGGGCCTTCAGAACCCCGGCGTGGCCGCCTTTGCCCGCGAGTCCGGTCCGTGGCTCGAACAGCTGTCCAAGGACGGCTGCCAGGTCATCTGTCAGGTTGCCGGCCACTCCGTTGACGAGTTTGTCCGCGCGCTCGAGATGTATGTCGAGCTGTGCCCCTGGGCTGCCGGCTACGAGATCAACGTGAGCTGCCCCAATATTGCCGCCGGCGGTGCTGCCATGGGCTCCTCGCCCGAGGGCGCTTCTGCCGTTATGGCTGCCTGCCGTAAGGTGACCGATAAACCGCTGTTCGTAAAGATGGCTCCGGTTAATGTCGCCGAGATTGCCAAGGCGCTCGAGGCCGCTGGAGCCGACGGCCTTTCGGTCATTAACTCCATCCAGGGCATGGCCATCGACGTCCATACCCGTAAGTCCCGCGTGGCCAAGCCCAAGGGCGGCCTTTCGGGCCCGCTGTGTCACCACATCGCCGTGCGCATGGTCTGGGAGGTTGCCCAGGCCGTCGATATCCCCATCAACGGTGTCGGCGGTGTCATGACCGGTGAGGATGCGGCTGAGTTTATCCTGGCTGGCGCTACCTGCGTGTCGGTCGGCATGGCCAACTTCGTCGACCCGTGCGCTTCGCTCAAGATCGCGCACGAGCTCGAGGCCTGGGCGGAGTCTCAGGGCGTGAAGGACATCAACGAGCTGGTAGGTGCTTTCGAATGCTAGAGACCGATGCCCGCGACCGCGTTATCGTCGCCCTCGACTGCGACCGTGAGCGTGCGCTCGAGCTCGCCCACGAGCTTTCGGGCCATGCCGCATGGCTCAAGGTGGGTATGACGCTCTATTACGCCGAGGGTCCCCAGATCGTCAAGACCTTTAAGGACCTGGGCTTTAAGGTCTTCCTCGACCTTAAGTTCCACGACATTCCGCATCAGGTGCGCGGCGCTGCCCGCTCGGCCTCGTTTGCCGGTGCCGACCTGCTTTCGGTCCACGGCCTGGGCTCGGGCGCCATGCTCGCTGCCTGCCGCGAGGGTGCCGAGGAGGCGCGCGAGGACCGCGCCAAGCTCGTCGCCATCACCGTGCTCACGAGCATGAATCAGGATGCCTTGAGCGAGATCGGCGTCGAGTCGCCCGTGGCCGAGGAGGCCGCCCGCCTGGCAAAGCTCGCTCAGGCCAACGGCATCGATGGCATCGTGTGCTCGCCGATGGAGGCTCACGACATGCGTGAGCTGCTGGGTCCTGATGCCCTGATCGTGACCCCGGGCGTGCGTCCAGTGGGCGCGGCCCTGGGCGATCAGTCCCGTGTTGCCACGCCTTCTCAGGCTATCGAGCGCGGCGCGAGCCATATCGTGGTGGGCCGTCCCATCACCGGTGCTGACGACCCGGTTGCCGCTTTTGACGCCATTGTCGCCGAGCTGGTCGAAAACGTCGCGTAAAAGATTTCCTTAAGTCACCACTTTTGAGTGCCATTAGCACAAATTAGCCCCCGTGCCTGCGAAAACTTTCCCATCTATTGTGTGGAATCGTGGGTCGGGGGCTTAACTTTGCCACCGATATATTGCACTTTTTGCAGGTATCGTCTAACCTATGGAGCCGCGATTGGGCATTTTGTACGTTCTACGTGCTAAAATGCCAATTATTGAATCAGATATAACCCAACTATTTGGAGGTACGAATGGCACTCCCTCAGCTTACCGATGAGCAGCGCAAGCAGGCTCTTGAGAAGGCTGCTGCCGCACGTCACGCTCGCGCTGAGCTTCGCGAGCAGATCAAGAAGGGCGAGAAGTCCCTCGAGTCCGTGCTCAACTCCGATGATCCCATCGCTTCCCGCATGAAGGTTTCCACTCTCATCGAGTCTCTCCCTGGTTATGGCAAGGCCAAGGCCGCCAAGATCATGGAGGAGCTCGGTATCTCCGCTACCCGTCGCGTCCAGGGCCTCGGCGTCCGTCAGCGCGAGCAGCTCCTCGAGCAGCTGACCAAATAAGTGAGCGCTCAGGATTCCAAGCTCTTTGTGATTTCTGGGCCGTCAGGCGCAGGGAAGGGTACGCTCGTCACTCGTGTGCGCGAGCGCCGCTCGAACCTGGGCCTGACGGTTTCGGCTACCACGCGAGCACCACGCAAAGGTGAGGTCGACGGCGTCAACTACTTTTTTCTGACGCGCGAGGAGTTCGACCGCCGCGTGGCAAACGGCGAGTTTGTTGAGTGGGCCGAGGTCCACGGTAACTGCTACGGCACGTTGGTGAGCGAGGTCACATCCAAGCTCGCCTCGGGCGCTTCTCTGATTTTGGAGATCGATGTCCAGGGCGCCCTGCAGGTGAAGGAGCGTTTCCCCGAGGCCGTGCTGATCTTTATCAAGCCGCCTTCGCTTGAGGTGCTCCGCGAGCGTCTAGTCGGTCGCGGTACCGAGACGCCCGAGACGATTGAGCTGCGTATGGCAAACGCCGCCGATGAGCTTGCCCTTGCCGACCGCTACGACGACGTCGTGGTAAATGACGATCTCGACCGCGCGACCGATAAGCTCGTTCGCGTTCTCGATATGCATGAAAGGATCTGAGGTCCGTGTCCGTTGTAAAGCCTTGCATTGACGATCTTCTGGAGAAGACCGATCACAACCGCTTCCTGCTCGCTTCGCTTGCCTCCAAGCGCGCCTGCGACATCAATAGCATGCTGCGTGGCCAGCACAACCGCGTGCTTGCCGTCCAGGATGTCGATGACATCACCATCGGGCTTTCTGGTGCCGACACCATCTCGATGGCTATGGACGAGATTGTCGACGGCGACATCTCTTACGACGAGGCCCGTTACGAGAAGGCGCTCGGCCACAAGGTTGCTGAAGCCTAAATGGCGGCTCGCGTCTGCCTGGTCCACTATCACGAGGTTGGACTGAAGGGTAAGAACCGCGCACATTTTGAGCATATCCTCATGGATAACATCAAGGCGGCCTTGGCCGCCTTTTCCGTGAATGCCGTGTCTCGAATTTCCGGTTATATCCTCGTGACCTTTAACGAGCATCAGGCCGACGAGGCGGCGCGTGTCATTCGCACCGTTCCCGGCGTTGCTCGCGTGTCTTTGGCGTATCACACCAATCGCGACCCTCAGGAGTACTGTGCCGCCGCCGTGAAGGCGCTGCGCGAGTTTGGTTCCTTCGATTCGTTTAAGGTGCACGCCAAGCGCTCCAATACCGACTATGAGCTCACCTCGATTGACATCAACCGTCAGGTGGGCGAGGTGTTGTGTGAGGCCTTCCCCGATAAAAAGGTTCAAATGCACGACCCCGATGCGATGGTGCACGTACTGGTGGTCCAGGGTAGCGTTTATGTGTACGCGCGCTCCGAGCGCGGCGTGGGCGGTCTGCCGGTGGGATCTGCCGGCAAGGTCGTGACGCTGCTGTCGTCGGGCATCGATTCTCCGGTAGCGACCTGGATGCTCGCGCGTCGCGGCGCGGTGTGCGTGCCGGTACATTTCTCCGGTCGTCCGCAGACGCCCGACACGAGCGAGTATTTGGTGCAGGACATCATCCGTGCGCTTGAGCCGGGTGTCCAGATCGGCCGCCTGTACGTGGTGCCGTTTGGCGACTGCCAGCGTGAGATTTCGGTCACCTGTCCCAGCAACCTGCGCGTGATCATGTATCGCCGCATTATGTATTCGGTTGCCGAGCGCATTGCACACATCGAGGGCGCCAAGGCCATCGTGACGGGCGAATCGCTTGGACAGGTTGCCTCCCAAACGCTTGAGAATATCATGGCCGTTAACGAGGCCGTGAAGATCCCCGTGTTCCGCCCTCTCATCGGTTCTGACAAGCAGGAGATCATCGCGCGCGCCGAGGAGATCGGTACGTTTGATATCTCGACTGAGGCCGCTCCCGACTGCTGCACGCTGTTTATGCCGCGCCGTCCCGAGACGCACGCTAAACTCGATGCCGTGCATGAGGCCTGGGAGTTGTTCGATCACGAGGAGATGATTGAGCGCCTGCTCAAGCAGACCGAGTACATCGATTTTGAGAGCAACACGTATAAGGCCCCTAAGACCTTAAAACGCAAACATTCGGAGCTTTCTCCGCGTGAGATTTACCAAGATCACGAGTAAATTTGTGCATAGACCGACGATGCGCTTGCATCGTCGGTCTTTTGCTATCTGGGCATTTTGCGGCTAAGTGTTCATTTGCTGACGTGTGCCTGAATAAATGGACAGATTTGTGCAAGGTTTTGGTCGGCTTTTGGTTTGACCGCTAAAACCGGTTTTGGGGCGTGGCTGTTGCGGGACTCCTTTCCTGACACGATGGTGTTGGGAGGTTTTGCTATGGCGCAGCGCGAACAACACGAACGGGTCAAAAAGATGGACCACTGGGCGGACAAGCTGTTCGGTCATAAGACAGTGGTGATGGCGATATTGGTCGTCATTGCGATGGCGAGCGGCTTGGCGATGGCGAACCTTGGCGGCGGTGCCGGCGGCGTGTCGTTTGAGCGCACTGACGGTTCAGGCTCGTTGGTGAAGCCGGGATCCGGCGATGCCTCGAGCGGAAAGGCATCCGAAGGCTCTTCGACAAAGGCTTCTGCCGCGGCAGAGGTCTATGTCGATGTCGATGGCGCCGTTGTGTCGCCCGGCGTATATCGCCTCAAGGACGGCGCGCGGGTGGCTCAGGCGATTGATGCCGCCGGCGGGCTGGCGCCCGAGGCAGACGTTACGGGGCTCAATCGGGCGTCTAAGGTCACTGATGGACAAAAAATTCACGTTCCAACGGTAGGGGAACAGCAGGCGTCCATTGCGGAAGCCGGTGTTGATGGTGGGGCTTCCGCATCATCGGGTGTGAGTGGCGCAACAGGCCTAGTAAACATCAATACGGCAAGCTCGGCAGAGCTGCAGACGCTCTCGGGCATCGGCCCCTCCATGGCCCAGTCGATTATCGATGAGCGTGCAAAGAACGGTGCTTTTGCCTCGGTTGACGATCTGATGCGTGTGTCGGGAATCGGCGAGAAGAAGCTTGCCAAAATCAAAGATTGCATCTGCGTATGAGTGCGACCGAGCGTGAGCATGTGATGCCTCCGCGGCCCCTGATGCCGTGGACGATGGCCCTGTGTGCCGGCGTGTGCATGAGCTGCGCTTTGGTGCTCAACGTGGCCGCTGATGTGCTGCTGAGGGAGCAGGCGCCGGCGGTCGGGCTGCTATGGGCCATTCCCGTTGCGGCGGCGGTATTCGTTGTGCTGGCTCAATTTTGTGCACCGCTTGCTCCTTGGAAGCGGTGGCTGTATGCCGCGTCCGTCGGTCTCGTGGCGGGAGCGGTCGTCTCGGCGTGGTGGGCTGCGGGCGCGCTCAACGCCTCGAAGGCGCTCGACGCTCGAGCGGCAAGCGGCCTCGAGTTTGTCGTGCAGGGCGATCCATCCATAAACGACGACGTGTATTCCTATACCTGCGAGGCACGTGCGGACGGTAAGAACTTGGCAACGGTTCGCCTATCGTGCGACCTCGAGCTCAAGGTCGGGGCGCACGCGCGTGTTATCGGTCGCGTTTCACGTTTTGAGAACGATGCATATGGACGATCGCGCGTGCTCCGAGGCGAGGTGCGCAAGGTTCAAGCCGTTCGGATTGTGCCGGTCGATGAGGGCTCTCCGGGGCCGCTGCTTCGGCTGCGAAATGGGCTGCTAGCGTCCATCGCGCCTGCGACCGACCCGGCGCGTGCGCTCATAGCCGGTGTCGTCTGCGGTCGTTCGGCCGAGCTACGCGCCCAGCCGGCGGGCGACTGGTTTTCGGTGACGGGAACGGCGCATCTTATAGCCGTCTCCGGCAGCCATTTGGCTATCGTGGGATTTGTAATCGAGGGTGTATTGCAAAAAACTCGCTGCTCACGTGGTGTTCAGCGGGCGATATTGGCGATGGCGCTTGTGGGCTACGCTGCCTTTACGGGCGCGTCTCCCTCGGCCGTGCGCGCGTGCTGCATGGTGTTCGCTACGCTTGTTGTAAACGGCGCGGGGCGTCGCCGGCACGGCGCATCGGCGCTCTTCGTAACCATGTCCATCTTTGTGCTACTGCGACCGACGGTGCTGTTCGAGATGGGCTTTCAGCTTTCATGTGCCAGCGTCTTAGCCATTCTGTGCTTTTGCCCCTATGCGACCTACGCTTTGGGTGAGCTGGGTGTGTCATCGGGCGTTGCCAGCATGCTTTCCGTCACGCTGTGCTCGCAACTGGCGACTCTTCCCATTACCATTCCCGCCTTCGGTACGTTCTCGCTCATTGCTCCGCTGGCAAATGCGGTCATCGGTCCGGTGGTGAGCGTGCTGCTTGCTGTGTCGATCGTGCTGGTTCCCTTTTCGCTCGTGGCGCCGTTGCGGACTTGGGCGCTCGTTGTGCCCATGATTGCCGCCCGTTGCGCGCTGTTCTTCGAGCAGCTGTTTGCCGCCGTGCCGGGTGCATCCGTGAGCGTGCCGCCCGATAGCATGTGGATTTACCTAGTGCCGTGTGTGCTGGCGGTTCTGCTGGTCTGGTGGCCGCGTCCCCGCGCACGTCCTATGGCGGTGGGGCTTGCATGCCTGGTGCTCTTGGCTGCGATTCCGTACGTCTACTGGGATCGATTCGCGCCGCCTTCGGTGACGGTGCTCGATGTGGGCCAGGCCGATGCGATTCTTATTCGCCAGGGCAGCGCAGTGGCACTCGTCGACTGCGGGCTCGACGAGCGCGTGGTGGCGGCGTTGGTTCGCAATAACGTGCACCATATCGATTCCGTCTTTGTTACGCATTGGGATGAGGACCACTGGGGTGGTCTGCCTGCCTTGCTCGAACAGTTTTCGGTCAGAACGATTGCCGTGGCGGCGGATGCGCTGGAGGATGCTCCTGCCGAGGTATTGAACCGACCTGGCGTGGAGTATCGGCAGGTGCGCCGTGGGGATACGGTCGACATCGGCTCATTTTGCGCCCGCGTGATGTGGCCATTCGAGTCCGTGGATGGCGAGGGAAATGAGGACTCGCTTGTCCTGCTGCTCTCTTATGTTCAGGAAGGCAAGGGCCTGCGTGTGCTCCTCACCGGTGATGCCGAGCTCGATCAAGAACGGGAATTCGTGCAGGAGGTGGGGGATATCGATGTACTTAAACTTGGGCATCACGGCTCCAAGGTTTCAGTTGATGGTGAGTTGCTGGACGTCCTGAGACCCGAGCTTTCCCTTGCGAGCGCGGGCGAGGGCAACCGCTATGGCCATCCGTCCGACGAGTGTATCGATGCCGTGAAGCAGTCTGGTGGTGCGTTCGCATGCACTATCGAACGCGGTGATATCACCATCACGCCGACCGCGAAGGGCTTTACGATGCGTTGCCAACGGTCGTGATGACATCGTTGGCGCGCGGTGGGACCCTGGGCTAAAATGACACGGTACGAATATGGGAGCTTGCGAGAGGGGAGCGCGATGTCCGAAACCGGGCTGTTGCCGGCATATCTGATCGTCGGTACCGATGGAGTCAAGCGCGATCACGCCGTCTCGCGCATGAAGGCACGTCTGGAAAAGTCGGGCATGGTCGAGTTCAACCTCGACGAGCGCGATATGACCAAAGACCCCGATATCGAGTCCATTATCGGATCGCTTAACACCTTTCCCATGGGCAGCGAGTTTCGCCTGGTAATCCTTGATGGCTGCTCAAAGCTTGCTAAGGCGGTCTCGGAGCCGCTTGTCGACTATCTGGCGAGTCCCAGCCCCACGACGGTCTGCCTCATCATCGCTGACTCGCTTGCCAAGAACACGCGCCTGCATAAGGCGATCGCCAAAATCGACAAGAAGGCCGTGATCGATTGCTCCGGCACCAAGCGCTGGGAGCTACCGCGCCGCGTGCAACAGATGGCGACGCAGCACGGCAAGTCGATCTCGACGGCGGCCGCCGAGGAGCTCGTCTCGCGGTCGGGTGAAAACACTCGCATGCTCGATAACGACTTGGCTAAGCTTGCCCAGATGGTCGAGGCGCCCCAGATTGAGCTTGCCGACGTTGAGCGCTGGATTGTACGTACGGCCGAGGTTCAACCCTGGGACTTTCTCAATGCAGTCTCGGCCCGTGACATGCGCCGCTCGCTCGAGCTCTTCAATCTACTGCCCGCCAAGAGCTACGTGTGGACGTACACATTGTTGTGCGGCCGCATTCGCGAGCTTATCGTTGCCAAGGCGCTCGATGCGCGCGGACAGGGTCGTGAACTGGCCGCAACGCTCAAACTCCAGTCCTGGCAGGTCAAGAATCACCTGACCTGGGCACGTCGCTTTTCGATGGCAGAGCTCGTCGCAGCGCTCGAGGGTGCCGTTGATGTGGAGCTCGCGCTCAAGGGTTCGGCCGATTCTGAGACCGCGCTTTTGCTCTGGATTACGAACATCTTGAGAAAATCGTGATGATACCTGCCTATTTGACAAATTCGTTCTATCCCTTTGAGGGGGAGCGTGCTATAGTAGGCGCTTGCATGACCTCACCGTGTCTCAGAGGTGTCATACATTTTTTGCAAGGAACTCGAAAGGAACTCCAGAAGTGGCAAACATCAAGTCTCAGAAGAAGCGTATCCGCACCAATGAGGCAGCTCGCATGCGTAACAAGGCTGTCAAGTCCGAGCTCAAGACGCTGACCAAGCACGTCCAGTCCGCCGTCGCCGAGGGCGACGCCGAGAAGGCCCAGGCTGCCCTCAAGACCGTCACCAAGCGTCTCGACATGGCTGCCGCCAAGCATGTTATCCACAAGAATCAGGCTTCCAACCGTAAGTCCGGTCTTGCCAAGCTCGTGAACAGCATCAACGCCTAAGTTGTAAATTTCACACCAAACAGATTACGCGCATAAATGGAGCCTGTTTTATGGAACAGGCTCCATTTTTTGTACCGCTCGGGTAAGATAGTCCGCATGAATACTTCAATTGACATTTCCCACATCCGCAACTTCTCAATCGTTGCGCACATCGACCATGGCAAGTCCACGATCAGTGACCGTATCCTCGAACTCACCCATACAGTCGACGAACGCGACATGGAGTCGCAGCTGCTCGACACCATGGATATCGAGCGCGAGCGCGGCATCACGATCAAGTCCAATGCCGTTCGCGTGTCCTATGACGCCGACGATGGCGAGACGTATCAGTTCAATCTGATCGATACGCCGGGCCACGTGGACTTTACCTATGAGGTCTCGCGCTCGCTGGCAGCCTGTGAGGGCGCGGTACTCGTTGTCGACGCCACGCAGGGCGTTGAGGCGCAGACCGTCTCTAACGCGACGCTCGCCATGAACGCCAATCTGGACATTGTTCCGGCCATCAACAAGATCGACCTGCCCTCGGCTCATCCCGACGAGGTTAAGACCGAGATCGAGGATGACCTGGCGATCCCTGCCGATGATGCCGTGTGTGTCTCGGGCAAGACCGGCGAGGGCATTCACGATCTGCTGGAGTCCATTGTCTTTCTGATCTCTCCGCCCAAGGGCGATGCGAATGCACCGCTTAAGGCACTCATTCTGGATTCATACTTCGACGAGTATCGTGGCGTCGTCGCCACGGTGCGCATCTTTGACGGCTCCATCAAAAAGGGCGATACCCTGCGCATGATGCAGGCAAAGGGCGACTTTTTGGTCGATGGCGTGGGCGTCAAGCGTCCCGCCGAGACTCCGGTTGACGCGCTGACGGTCGGCGAGGTCGGTTACGTGGTCACGGGCCTGAAGGACCCCGAGGCCGTTCGCGTGGGCGATACCCTCACGTGGGCGTCGAATCCCTGCCCCGAGCCGCTTCCCGGCTACCGCGAGGCCAAGCCCATGGTCTATACGGGCCTGTTCCCGATCGATAACAAGGACTACGAGAACCTGCGTGACGCGCTCGATAAGCTGCACGTCAACGACCCGTCGTTGGTGTGGGAGCCCGAGACCTCGGTGGCGCTCGGCTTTGGTTTCCGCGTGGGCTTCTTGGGCCTGCTGCATATGGAGGTCGTTAAGGAGCGCCTGGAGCGTGAGTTCAATCTTGACCTCATTGCCACGAGCCCTTCGGTGGACTATCACGTCTACAAGACTGACGGCGAGATGATTGATGTCCGCAGCCCGCAGGATCTGCCCGAGGCCACGCGCATCGAGCGTATCGAGGAACCCTACCTCAAGGCAAAGATCATCTGCCCGCCTGAGTACACGGGTGCCGTCATGCAGCTCGCCATCGAGCACCGCGGCGTTACGACCGACATGATCCACCTGACGAGCAAATCGGTCGAGATGCGCTTCGATATGCCGCTCGCCGAGCTCATCTTGGACTTCTTTGACCAGCTCAAGAGCCGTACCAAGGGCTATGCCTCGCTCGACTACGAGTTCAACGAGTACCGTCCCTCCGAGCTTGTGAAGCTCGATATCTTGCTTTCGGGCGACGAGGTGGACGCGCTGTCGTTTATCGTCCATAAGGACAAGGCTTATGGCCTGGCCCGTGGTCTGTGCGACAAACTTAAGGAGATCATCCCGCGTCAGCTGTTCGAGGTGCCCATCCAGGGTGCTATCGGCAACAAGATCATTGCCCGCTCCACCGTCAAGGCGCGTCGCAAGGACGTGCTTGCCAAGTGCTACGGCGGCGATATCTCGCGTAAGCGCAAGCTGCTCGAGAAGCAGAAAGAGGGCAAGAAGCGCATGAAGGCCATCGGATCGGTCGAGGTCCCGCAGGAGGCCTTTATGGCGATCCTCAAGGTGGACGAGTAGGTCTATGGCGCTTTCTGAATACAGCAAGCGGCTGCTGGGCGCTTATGCCGAGCAGCCGTTCCTTATGGCTCCCATGGCGGGCGTGACCGACCCTGCCTACCGCATCATGTGCCGCCGCCGCGGTGCCAACCTTGCCTACAGCGAGATGGTGAGCGCGGCGGGCCTTGCCTATGCCAGCAACAAGACCTGGCGCCTGGTGCTACCGGCCGACGAGGAGCAGCAGATTTGCGTGCAGCTCTTTGGCTCCAAGCCCGATCAGTTTGCGAGCGCCGTCGCCGCCGTCGAGGAGCGCGTTGGCGATCGCCTGTCGCTCATCGACATCAACATGGCCTGTCCTGCCCGCAAGGTTGTCACCAAGGGCGAGGGCTCGGCCCTTATGCGCACGCCCGATTTGGCCGAGAAGATCGTCGAGGCCACGGTGGGCGCGGCTCACGTGCCCGTGACCGTAAAGATCCGCAAGGGCTTTTACGCCGAGGACCGTAATGCCGCAACGTTTGCCCAGATGCTCGAAGGGGCGGGCGCCTCCGCAGTTGCCGTGCACGGTCGTTGTGCCACGCAGCTCTATACGGGGCAGGCCGATTGGTCTGTCGTCGATGAGGTCGCAGATGCTGTCGAGATTCCCGTGATTGGTTCGGGCGATGTGTTCTGCGCCGAGGATGCCGCGGAGCATCTGCGCAGTTCTGGTGCCAGCGCGGTGTTTATCGCGCGCGGCATCTACGGTAATCCCTGGGTGTTCGGTGATGCTCGCGCCCTTGCGCTCGATGGCATACCGGTGCCGGCGCGCAGCTCCGTCGAGCGCCTGGACGCCCTGCGTGAACACCTAACGCTGACGCACGAGCTTCTGCCGCTCATGTCGCGTGCCCGCACGTACGCAAGCTGGTACTTAAAAGGCATGCCCCATGCCGCCGCTTGGCGTGCCCATGTGGTGCGCTGTTCCACATACGAGGAGTTTATGGTGCTGGTCGATGAGATCGAGCGCGATGTGGTGGCCTGCGAGGCCGCACTTGCCGCCGGCGAATCGGTGCCCCCTCATCCGCTGGAGGCTTAAGGGTGGCCGTTACCGCGCTGTACGTGCACGTGCCGTTTTGCGCTCAAAAGTGCCGGTACTGCGACTTTGACTCGTGCAGTTTTGCTCCGTGCGACCTGAGCGCTGCGCTCGATGCCTATTTTGAGCAGTTGTACGCGCGCCTCGATGCTTTTGGCAAAGCTGGGGCCCTTGACCAGATCCGCACCGTCTATGTTGGCGGCGGTACGCCGTCGCTGGCGGGGGAGCGCTTGGTGGAGCTGGCGCGGCGTATTCGTGCGTCGTGCGCCCCTGTTGAGTTTACCTGCGAGGCCAATCCTGAGTCGCTGACCGCCGAGCTTGCCGCTGCGCTTGCCAAGGTTGGTGTCACACGCGTCTCTCTGGGCGTGCAAACGCTCGATAACACCGAACTTACCGCCATCGGCCGTATTCACGATGCCGATCGGGCGCTCGCCGCCATCGCGACGGTCAAGAACGCTGGGCTTGACGTGTCGTGCGACCTTATGTGCGGACTTCCCGGGCAGACCGCAGCGAGTTGGAAGCGCACACTCGATGGCGTGCTGGCGGCGGCTCCGCATCATGTGTCGGTCTACCCGCTCACGCTTGAGGAGGGGACGCCCCTTTATCGCATGGCGTGCCGCGACGAGTTGCTCGAGCCTGATGAGGATTTTCAAGCTTCGTGCATGGATGTGGCGCGTGAGCGTTTGGGTGCGGCCGGTTATCACCCCTATGAGGTGGCAAGCTATGCGCTCGACGGCCATGAGTGCGCCCATAACATTGCCTACTGGACCGGACGGGGCTACCTGGGTCTGGGTCGCTCTGCCGCGGGCATGCTCGACGCCGAGGATTTCGACCGTCTTGCAGGTTTGTTCCCCGGTGTGTCTTCTCGAGGCGATGCGTACCGCGTGCGACTGGTGCAACGTGACGATGTAGCGACGGCGTTCGAGGCCGAATACCTGTCGCAGCGCGAGGCTGCGGCCGAAGACCTGATGCTCGCTTGTCGCATGACGCGCGGTATTGTGTCCGACCTGTTGGTTCGTGCGTCTTGCGTCATCCCAACGGGCGAGCTGGCAGCTGCCTGCGATCGCGCGCTCGAATTGGGTCTTGCCACTTGGGTTCCCGAGACGCTCGGGGTCCATGAGGGACCCTTCACTTCGGCAGACGTCCTCGCGGGCCATGTTCGAGCTCGTCTGGCGCCGACACACTTGGGCTGGCTCGATGGAAATGTTCTGTTCGAGCTGTTTTGGGATCTAGCCTAGGCCGCTCGGGTAGAATTACCGGAATATATACGCTGCTGTGAGCAGGAGGTTGCCGCGCATGGCGACGATGAACGAAAAAGATTACTACGAGATTCTGGGTGTCTCCAAGGACGCCACCTCGCGTGATATTCAAAAGGCCTTCCAGCAAAAGGCCCGCAAGCTCCATCCGGACGTCAACAAAGAGCCGGATGCCGAGGAAAAGTTTAAAGAGGTTTCCGAGGCCTACGCCGTGCTTTCGGACGAGCAGAAGCGTTCGCGCTACGACGCCATGCGTTCGGGCAACCCCTTCGCCGGCGCTCCTACGGCTTCGCCCTATGGCGGCGGCTACGCCGGTAGCGCGGGCTATGGCAATCCCTTTGAGGGCGGTTTTCCCTTTGGTGGCGCCTGGGGCCAGCCGCGTCGCGGGCAGGCTGCCTACAATCCCGAGAACGGCGCCAACGTGGTCGTCGATATCAAACTCGACGCCAAGGAGGCCAAGGGCGGTGCCCGCAAGACCGTCCGCTACACGCGCTTCGATACTTGTGGTCACTGCGGCGGCTCGGGCTCCGTTTCGTCTGAGCATGCCCATACCTGCCCAAGCTGTGGCGGCCGCGGCCATATCGACGTCGACCTGTCCTTTCTGTTTGGTGCGGGCACGTTCCAGTCGGTCTGCCCCGAGTGCGGCGGTTCCGGTAAGGTCGTGGCCGACCCCTGCCCTGATTGCGGTGGCAGCGGTCGTACTCGCGTAACCTCCGAGCAGACGATTGAGTTTCCTGCCGGCACGCACGATGGCGACGAGGTCCGCATTAGCGGCTTGGGTCATGCTGGCACCAACGGTGCCGCGGGCGGCGACCTGGTCGGCCGCGCCCATGTTGAGGCCGAGCGCTTGGAAGGCAAAGCTCGTACCGGTTTTTACCTGATGGGCATCGTGGCGCCGTTTTTGGTACTCTCGGCCATCTCGGGCGTGTTCTCGGCCTTTGCCGTGATGTGCTTTATTCCGTTTACCATGGGTCTGTTCATGGTGCTTTCGGACGGTGTGCTTCATCGTAGTCTGCTGTGGTGGAAGCGCGGTGCGATGCAGTTTGCCAACGGTTTTGCCAACGGCTTCATGTTCGCGCTCGTGTCGGTTTGGTTCGCGAGCTGCTCGCAACGGGCCATGCTTTCGCCGTACCAAATGCAATAACATCAAACCCTCTGTTTGCGGTCGGCCCAGCTTGGGTATAGGACGCACTGTGACAATAATGAAAGTCGGAAGGATTAGGTCGTGTCGGAAAATAGGGATTACTACGAGGTGCTTGGCGTCGACAGGGATGCCGACGCGCGGACGATTAAGCGCGCGTTTCTAAAGAAGGCCCGTACCGTACATCCGGATGTTTCGGACGACCCCGAGGCCGAGGCCAAGTTCAAGGAGCTCAACGAGGCCTATTCCGTTCTTTCCGATGAGCAGAAGCGTGCTAACTACGACCGTTACGGCACTGCCGACGGCCCTGGTGGTTCGGGCTACGTCGATATCAACGATATCTTTGGTGGCATGGGTATGGACGACTTGTTCTCGTCGTTCTTTGGCGGCGGTGCCGGCGGTGGCGCCCGCAGCCGTCGTGAGCGTCGTCGCGGACGTGACATGGCCATCTCGCTTTCGGTGACGCTCGAGGAGGCGGCGCTCGGCTGCAAAAAGACGATCAGCTATGACCGCCTTGCTCCCTGCGAGGATTGCAACGGTACGGGCAAGGCTGACGGTGCGACCGAAAAACAGTGCAGCCGCTGCCACGGCACGGGCTATGTCACCACGGTCCAGCGCTCTTTTTTGGGCCAGGTTCAGTCTTCCTCGCCTTGTCCCGACTGCCATGGCGAGGGCACGGTTATCGACCATCCCTGTGAGACCTGCGACGGTCAGGGCCGCACGCCTTCGCACGAAAAGATCGACATCGATATTCCCGCCGGCGTTTCGACCGGTCGCCAGCTGCGTGTGGGCGGCTTTGGCGAGGCCGGCCTTCGCGGCGAGCCCTCGGGCGACCTGATTGTCAACGTGCGTGTTGCCGACCATGAGCGCTTTAAGCGCAACGGTGACGACCTGTACCTGGTGAGCGATATCTCGATTGCGCAGGCTGCACTCGGCTGCGAGATCGAGGTCGAGGGCATTATGCCCGACGAGGTCGTTAAGGTGACGGTTCCCGCCGGCGCCCAGTACGGCGACACCGTGAGCGTCAATAATTACGGCATGCCGCGCATTGGCGGTGGCGGTTCGCGTGGCCGCCTGGTCGTGCAACTGCGCGTGGTCGTTCCCACCAATCTCTCCAATAAGCAGCGCGAGCTGCTCCGTGCTTTTGCCGATGAGATGGGCGATGACGTCGCTTCTGGTAAGAAGTCGGTGACCGACCGTATCAAGAGTGCCCTCGACGATATCCTCGATTAAGGAGCACGCGTGCTCGCACCCCATATTTCCGTCGTCAACCTCGGCTGCCGTGTCAACCGGGTTGAGTCTGACCGTATCACTGCCGATCTTATGCGCCTGGGCTTTGCTATTGTGGATCCCCAGGATGCCGATCTGATCGTCATTAACACCTGTGCCGTTACGGGCGAGGCCGAGGCCAAGACCCGTAAGGCCGTCCGTCATGCGCTGGCCCATCCTAACGAGCCCTATGTGCTCGTGACCGGTTGCGTGGTCAATTTACATCCCGAGGAGCTGCTGGAGCTTTCGGATCGCGTGATCGCCGAGCCGTCCAAGATCGATGTCGCCGAACGTGTCTGCGAGGTGTTGGGCGTTGAGTCCGATAGCGTTCCCGCCTGCAGCGATGGCGAGGTGGTCGATGCGCTCGGTCGCTCTCGCCTGGGCGTGAAGATTCAGGACGGCTGCAACCATCGCTGCACCTATTGCATTGTGTGGAAGGCACGCGGCCCCGAGCGCTCCGTGCCCGTCGAGTCCGTGCTCGAGCAAGTTCGTGAGGCCCAGGAGGCCGGCGTTCCCGAGGTGGTGCTGACCGGTGTGAACTTGGGTGCCTACGATGGCAAGAGCGCGACCGACGAGCATGTCGAAATCGATGAGCTGCTCGAGGCCATCATGGAGCGCACGTCTATTCCGCATGTGCGCATTTCCTCGGTCGAGCCCATGGATATCTCTGAGCGCCTGCTTAAGGTTATGGCGCGCTATCCGCAGCGTATCGCCCCGTTTTTGCACCTGCCCGTGCAGTCCGGCTGCACGGCGACCCTGCATCGCATGGGCCGTCCCTATAGCGCCGAGGCCTTTGAGGACACGGTGCGTATGATTCGTGCCATCTTGCCCCAGGCGTCCCTTTCGTGCGATGTCATCGTCGGTTTTCCTGGTGAGACGGACGAGGAGTTCGAGGAATCGCTGGCGCTGTGCCGCCGTGTGGGTTTCTCGCGTATGCACGTGTTCCGCTACAGCAAGCGTCCCGGTACCCTTGCTGCCGACATGCCCGACCAGGTGCCACCCGAGGTTATGGCCGAGCGCAGCCGCCGTATGCGGGCCGCCGCACAGGAGCTTGCTATTGCCGACGCTCGTCGTCGCGTGGGCACGGTCGAGCGTGCCGTGCTCGAGTATGGTGACAACCTGACGCTCGGCTCGTTCCATCATGCCCGTCTTGACGATACCTGTGGACTTACAGCCCCGTGCCTGCTCGATGTTGCTATCATCGGAGTCGATGATTCCGGCTTGGTCCATGCACGCAGGGGGGTTCATGGAAGCCTCGAAGATTAGACTTACCGTTCCCGAGGGAATTGATCCCTCGCGCGTTTTGGGCGTCGGCGACGGCGTTCTTCGTGCGCTTGAGAGTTTGGTTCGCGCTCACGTGGTCGCCCGTGGCGATAGCATCGCCGTGAGCGGTGACCCGGATGAGGTCGAACTCGTGGCGCGTTTTTTCGAACACGCTTTTCGCGAGGCGGCCGCCGGGCGCACGCTGTCTGTCGACGATGTCTCTCGCTGCCTGGCTGTCTTGCGCGACGGTGAGCACGAGGCTACGTCGCTTCGCGATGACGTGCTGCTTTCGTATCGCGGCCGCGTCATTCGCCCCAAGACGCTCGGGCAAAAGCGCTATGTGGATGCCATCCGCTCGCATACCATCACGTTTGGCTTGGGTCCTGCCGGTACCGGTAAGACCTATCTGGCTATGGCGCTCGCCGTTGCCGCGCTCAAGCGTCACGAGGTGGGCCGTCTGATCTTGACGCGTCCGGTTGTCGAGGCGGGGGAGAATCTGGGCTTTTTGCCCGGCACCCTCGAGGAAAAGATCGATCCCTACATGCGTCCGCTTTACGACGCCCTTTTTGACATGATGGATCGCGAGCGCACCGATGAGCTTATGGAGCGCGGCGTGATCGAGATCGCCCCGCTTGCCTACATGCGCGGCCGCACGCTGAGTGATGCCTTCGTGGTGCTCGACGAGGCGCAAAATACCACGCCCGAGCAGATGAAGATGTTCCTGACGCGCTTGGGCTTCAACTCCAAGTTCGTGATTACCGGCGACCTGAGCCAGCGTGACCTGGTGGGTCGTCGTGGTGGTCTTGCCGACGTTGAGCAGATTTTGGGCCGTGTCGACGATGTGGCGTTTTCTCACCTGGAGCGCGCCGATGTGGTGCGCCATGCCCTGGTGGGCCGTATCGTTGAGGCCTATGATGCATACGACGATGCGCGCGAGCAGCGCGCACACGATCGAAAGGAGTCCCGTTGAGTGTATTGATCAGCAACGATGCCGAGCTCGATACGCTGCTCGATGCCCAGGAGGTGGAGCACATCTGCGAGGTTGTGCTTGCCGCCGAGGGCGTTGAGCGTGAAGTCGAGATTTCCCTTTCGTATGTCGACGAGGACGAGATGCACGAGCTCAACCACGAGTGGCGCGGTATCGACCGCACCACCGATGTGCTCTCGTTTGAATGCGACTCGGCCTTTGACGAGGATATTCCCGCCGATGAGACGCTCGAGCTCGGCGATATTATCTTGGCCCCGCAGGTTATTGCCCGTCAGGCCCCCGGTTTTGGCAATAGCCCCGCTGACGAGTGTCGTCTGATGCTCGTACACGGCATGCTGCACCTGCTGGGCTATGACCATATTGATGACGACGAGGCCGAGGTCATGGAGGCCCGCGAGGACGCCATCCTGCGCGATCTGGCGCTCGAGCGCGGCGAGGACCCCAAGCTAGTCCACGTCGGCCCCATCACCAACCACGCCCACGACTAGGAGCCGTCTATGATTCCCGGATCGAACAAGGACCATCCGTCCTTCTTAAAGTCGTTTTCCTACGCCATGGAGGGCTTCGTCACCGCCGTCAAGACCGAGCGCAACATTAAGGTCATGCTCTTGGCGGGCGTGTGCACCGTCATTGCCGGCTGTATCGTGGGCCTCGACATTGCCGAGTGGGCCACGATTATCATCTGTTGTGGCCTGGTGATTCACGGCGAGCTGTGCAACACCGCTATGGAGGCTATCGTCGACCTAGCGACCCAGGAGCTCCATCCGCTGGCCAAGCGTGCGAAGGACATCGCCGCCGCCTCTGTATACATTCTTTCCATCACCGCCGCGATTGTGGGCGTGCTGGTATTTGCCCACGCGCTCGGCTTTATTTAGAAAGGGATTCCCATGTCCGACAATATGCAGCCTACCGATGAGATCCTGGACGACGAGACTTTGGACGCGGTGGATACCGAGGGGCTCGAGGATGTCGAGGAGTTCGACCCGTTTGAGGGCATGAGCGACGAGGACCTCGACGCCCTTTGCGACGAGGACGACGGTCCTATGGGCTTTGGTGACGTGGAACCCGGTTTCCGCAGCGGCTTTGTGGCCCTGGTCGGACGCCCCAACGCCGGCAAGTCCACGCTGCTTAATGCCTGCTATGGCAAAAAGGTTGCCATCACCTCGCCGGTGGCCCAGACGACCCGCCGTCGCATGCGCGCCGTCGTCAACCGTCCTGGCTACCAGCTGGTTTTTGTCGATACCCCGGGTATTCACAAACCCAAGGACGGTCTGGGATCCGAGCTCAACAAGAGCGCGCTGTTCGAGCTGAACGATGTCGATGTCGTCGCGTTTTTGATTGATGCCACCAAGCCGATCGGCAGGGGAGACGCCTGGGTTGCCGAGCGCGTCAAGAATGCCCGTTCCAAGAAGGTCCTGGTGCTCACCAAGGCCGATGAGGCCGACCCCGCACAGGTCATGGAGCAGCTTAAGGCCGCCCACGAGCTCATGGAATATGACGATGAGATCGTGACGTCGTCGGTCAAGAACTTCAACGTCGATGCGTTTATCGAGACTGTCGCTCACTTTTTGCCCGAGGGTCCGCGTTGGTTCCCCGAGGACATGGGCACCGACGCGTCCGACGAGACCCTCGTTGCCGAGTTTGTGCGCGAGAAGGTCTTGCGCCGCACCCGTGATGAGATCCCGCACTCCGTTGGCGTGATCTGCGATGCGCTCGAGCAGACCAAGAAGGTGCTGCGCGTGCACGCCACCATTTACGTCGAGCGCGAGGGCCAAAAGGGCATCATCATCGGCAAGGGCGGCGAGATGATCAAGCATATCGGTATCGACGCCCGCCGCGATCTTGAGCGCATCTTTGGCACGCAGGTCTTTTTGGAGCTGGACGTGAAGGTCAAGGCCGGCTGGCGTGACGACGAGGCCCAGATTCGCCGCTTTGGCTACAACGCCGAGGACTAAGGACGCGCGGCGCGCATGGCAGGCTCCCGGACATATCGTACGAAGGTGCTCGTCCTCGATAAGACCAAGCTCAAAGAGACGGACCTGATCCTGACGATGCTTGACGAACGGGGTCGGCAGGTTCGCGCCGTGGCAAAGGGCGCCCGCAAACCCGGTGGGCGCCTGGCTGCGCGCTGCGAGCTGTTCTGCACCGTCGATATGCTGCTCGCGCATGGACGGTCGCTCGACGTGGTTTCCCAGGCAGAGCTTATGGAGGCGCCGCTCGGCGCTGCGCCCGATTACGAGACGACCTGCGCCGCAAGCGCGATCGCCGAGGTCGCGCGCGTGTGCTCGTTCGAGGACGCCGAGGACCCGTTTACCTTTGCCATCACGCAGCGGGCGCTTGCCCTGGTGGGCAGCGGGCTCGACACGGCGCATATGGATCTGCTTGTGGCGGCATATGTCTTTAAGCTGCTGTCGCACGTTGGCTATCGACCCGATTTTTCTGCCTGCGTGCTGTGCGGAGACCCCATGCTGTCGTATTTTTCGCCCCGGGCGGGCGGTCTTCTGTGCGGGTCGTGCGCGTCGAGCGTTCCGGGTGCCGAGTTGGTGTCGACCGGTGAGGTCGCGTGGCTGCGCGCCCTCATGTCCATGACCTTCGATGCACTCATGGCCGAGAGGGTCGATCCCCATACCGCTGCCTTTTTGTTGGGGCTTTCGCATGTTTGGGCTGCGACGCACACCGATCAGCGCCTCCGTGCGATGGAATTCATGTTGGGTCGGTGATGATGCGCAGTCGCGGGCTGCTTGTGGTAACATACCGACCTGTTGGTACCTCGATCTTGGATGCTCGCTCCACCGGCGGCTTCCCAGTCCGAGGCGAATAGCGTCGCCCGAGGGCGACAAGAAACGAAAGGTGAAACAATGACTGTTTCCAAAGAGCGCAAGGCGGAGCTGACTGCCCAGTTCGGTAACACCCCGGTCGACACCGGCAACCCCAAGGTTCAGGTCGCCATCCTGTCCGAGCGCATCAAGGAGCTGACCGAGCACATGAAGTCCCACCAGAAGGACTTCCACACCCGTCGTGGCCTGCTCATGCTCGTCGGCCGTCGTCGTCGTCTTCTCTCCTACATCAAGAAGAACGACATCGTCGAGTACCGTGAGCTCATCAAGGCTCTGGGCATTCGCGACAACATCCAGTAAGGATTTGTACATGCTAAGAGCGTCCTGCGCAGCGGGGCGCTCTTTTTGTGTAAGGGCGCGAACAATCACGCTCTGAAGCGTGGCGGGGGCAGGGGGCTCGCGTCACATGAGAAGCCCGCAGGCAAGGGGCCTGTGGGGTAAAGGAGAACAATGACACTCGTATCCAAGACCTTTGAGCTGTACGGCAAGACCTACACCTTTGAGTCGGGCGAGCTTGCCAAGCAGGCCACCGGCGCTTGCCTGGTCAAGCAGGGCGACACCACGATGCTCGACACCGTGGTCGTCTCCAAGGAGCGCAAGAACTACGACTTCTTCCCGCTGACCGTCGACTTCAACGAGAAGATGTACGCAGCCGGCCGCATCCCGGGTGGTTACCTCAAGCGTGAGGGCCGTCCCAGCGAGAAGGCCACGCTCACCGCGCGCATGATCGACCGTCCGATTCGCCCGAGTTTCCCGGACGGCTTCCGCAACGAGGTGCACATCGTCGCCACCTCGCTCGTCGCCGACCAGGTCAACCCCTTCGACGTCATCAACGTCATGGGTGCTTCCCTGGCCATGACGCTCGGTGGCGTGCCCTTCGAGGGCCCGCTTGCCTGCGTGCGCATCGGCCGTAACGTGGAGACCGGCGAGTTTATCGTCAACCCCACCTACGAGGAGCGCGTGAACTCCGATCTGGACCTGGAGCTGGGCGGCTCTGCTGACTTCATCTCGATGGTCGAGGCCGGTGCCGAGGAGATTTCTGAGGACGACATGCTCGCCGCCATGAAGTTTGGCCAGGAGGCCCTTGCTGCTTTCTGCCAGGCTCAGGACGAGTTCGTCGCCGAGTGGGAGCAGGTCAACGGCCCCATCGTCAAGAAGGAGTACCCGCTCGACCAGCCCGTCGAGGAGGTCCAGGAGCGCATCTTCGCCCACTACGACGAGATGGCAGCCGCCCTTCGCGACGCCGACAAGCTCTCCCGTATCGGTAAGGTCGAGGCTCTGAAGGAGTCCATCCGTGCCGAGTTCACCGAGGAGGAGCAGGCCGCTTGGGAGCGCGAGATCCCCGTGGCGCTCAAGAAGCTCGAGAAGAAGGCCATGCGCACCATGGTCGTCGAGACCGGCGAGCGCGTCGACGGCCGTGCCGCCGACGAGATTCGTCCCATCATGGTGAAGGACAACTACCTGCCGCTCGTTCACGGCTCCGGTCTGTTCCAGCGTGGCCAGACCCAGGTGCTTTCCGTCCTGTCGCTCGGCATGCTCAACGAGGGCCAGCGTCTGGATACCATCGAGCCCACCGAGGGCAAGCGCTACATGCACCACTACAACTTCCCGCCGTTCTGCACCGGCGAGACCGGCCGCATGGGCAGCCCCAAGCGCCGCGAGATCGGCCATGGCAATCTGGCCGAGCGCGCTCTGCTTCCGGTGCTTCCCGACGAGAACGAGTTCCCCTATGCCATCCGCGTCGTCTCCGAGGTCATGGAGTCCAACGGCTCCTCTTCGATGGCTTCGACCTGCGGTTCCACGCTCGCCCTTATGGACGGCGGCGTGCCCATTAAGCGCCCGGTCTCCGGTATCGCCATGGGCCTGATCCAGGAGGAGGGCAAGACCGTGGTTCTGTCCGACATCCAGGGTCTCGAGGACTTCCTGGGCGACATGGACTTTAAGGTCACCGGCACCACCGAGGGCATCACCGCCCTGCAGATGGACAACAAGGCCACCGGCCTCACCTTCGACATCCTGGCCCGCGCCCTGCAGCAGGCCAAGGAGGGTCGCGCCTTCATTCTGCAGAAGATGCTCGATGTGATCCCCGAGCCGCGTCACACCACGCGCAGCACCGCTCCGCGTATCGTCTCCATCCAGGTTCCGACCGACAAGATCCGCGACGTCATCGGTTCCGGCGGTAAGGTCATCCGTGGTATCCAGGATGAGACCGGCGCTTCGGTCGACATCCAGGAGGACGGCACCGTCTTTGTCGGCGGCACCGGCGAGTCCGTCGACCAGGCTGTCGAGCGCATCAAGCTCATCATCAAGGTTCCCGAGCCGGGCGAGGAGTACACCGGTCGCGTGGTCTCCATCCAGCCCTTCGGCGCCTTCGTGAACCTGCTGCCCGGCAAGGACGGCCTGCTGCACATCTCCCGCGTTGCCAAGGGCCGCGTGGAGAAGGTCGAGGACGTCCTCAACGTGGGCGACGAGGTCAAGGTCGTCGTCATCGAGGTTGACGATCGCGGCAAGATCTCGCTCGATCGTCTTGACAAGCCCGAGGCCCCGGCTCGCGCCGAGGGTGCCTCTGAGGGCGACGGCGAGCACTTCCAGCGCCGTGAGCGTCCGCGTCGCGAGCGCTCCGAGCGCAGTGATCGTCCGCGCCGTCCCGGCGACAACGGAGGCCGCAAGCCCCGCCGTCACCACGACGCCGAGTAATAGTTACACATAAGCAGTTCAACAAGGGCGACCCCACTGCGGGGTCGCCCTTTTGCTTGCGCCCGGGAGGGACGCATATGAAGTTTCCTGCTCTACAGTCCTGCGCAAGACGGAAAGCACATTAAGTGCTTTCCTTTGCGTGCGGAACTCGCGATAAACTTCATATGCGCCCCTCCCGGGCGCAAGCAAAAGGGCTGGTTAGTGCCGCTCGCTATTTAGTTAGACAGTCTATTCAGTAGACAGATTTCAGATCTGTAGATAGCCGCAGCAGCATCTTCCCAGATAAAACCGCCCAAATAAACCCGTTCCCTTTTGGCAGGTTTCCCGTGGGGCGGGCACTGATGAAGTTTATCGCGAGTTCCGCACGAACAGGAGGCCACTTAATGTGGCCTCCGTCGTGAGCAGGACTGTAGAGCAGGAAACTTCATCAGTGCCCGCCCCACGGGAAACCGGCGGGATGGACCAGTTCAGATGGGGCTTTGATGCATGGGTGGTCTGTTGTTGTGCAAATGGGTATCATACTGTGGTTATTGCATCGACTCTGTGATGCATGTTTGTACGTTCCCGGCGGTCGGTTTGCCAGAAGCGCCCCGTCGGTTGTTCCAGACCCGTTTCGAAGAAAGGAAACCACACTAACCTATGGCAGCTAAAAAATCATCTCCCTTGAAGATCATCCCGCTCGGCGGCCTTGACGGCATCGGCAAGAACATGACGGTCTTCGAGTGCGGCGACGACATGGTGCTCGTCGACGCCGGTCTCATGTTCCCGGATGACTCCCAGCCCGGTATCGACCTGGTTCTTCCCGACTACACCTATGTTCTGGAGAACGAGGAGAAGCTCCGCGGTATCGTCGTCACCCACGGCCACGAGGACCACACCGGTTCGCTTCCGTACCTGCTGCAGGACCTCAACAATAAGGTGCCCATCTTCTCGAGCAAGCTGACGCTTGGCTTTATCGAGGGCAAGCTTTCTGAGTTCCGCATCCGCGCACCCAAGTTCCGCGAGGTCAAGGGCGGCAGCCATGTCAACCTCGGCGGCATCTCGCTCGACTTCTTCTCGATGACGCACTCCATCCCCGGCGCTCTGGGCGTGTTCATCCGCACCAACCAGGGCACCGTTATGCACACCGGCGACTTTAAGCTTGACCAGACGCCCATCGATGGTGTCACGCCCGACTATGCCGCTATCAGCCGCTTTGCCAAGCAGGGCATCGACCTGCTGCTGTCCGACTCCACCAACGCCACTGTTCCCGGCTTTACCAAGTCCGAGGCCGAGGTCGGTCCCAACTTGCTGCGCGCCATCAAGAACGCCCCGGGTCGTGTGTTCGTCGCGTCGTTCTCGAGTCACATTCATCGTTTGCAGCAGATCTGCGATGCTGCCCGCAAGTGCGGTCGTAAGGTCGTTGTGACCGGTCGCTCCATGCTCACTAACACCCGTGTGGCGCGCGAGCTGGGCTACCTCAACATCGACGATGCCGATATTATCGATGCCTTCGACATCGATAACCTGCCTGACGACAAGATCGTTGTCATGTGCACCGGTTCGCAGGGCGAGCCGCTGTCGGCCCTGTCTCGCATGGCCAACGGCGAGCACAAGACGCTCTCTATCCACGAGGGCGATACCGTCATCCTCTCAGCAACTCCTGTTCCTGGCAATGAGAAAGCCGTCCAGCAGGTCGTCAACAGCCTGGCCAAACTCGGTTGCGACGTGTGGGATAAGAACCGCGCTCTCGTTCACGTCTCCGGTCACGGTAGCCAGGAGGAACTCAAGCTCCTGATGGCCATGGCCAAGCCCACCTACTTTATGCCGGTTCACGGCGAGGCCGTGCATCTGCGTGCCCATGCCCAGCTTGCTCGTAAGATGGGCATCAAGGACGATCACATCTTTATCCTCGATAACGGCGACACGCTCGAGATGCGCGGCGGTATCGTCAAACGCGGTACGCCCGTCGAGTCCGGCGTCGTCTACGTCGACGGCCTGCGTATCGGCGATACCGACCCCATCGTCCTGCGCGATCGTCAGAAGCTCGCCAACGACGGTATGGTTACCGCTGTTGCCATCGTCTCGCTCAAGCACAAGAAGATCGAGGCCATCGAGTTCTCGGGCCGCGGCGTCTCGTTTGCCATCGACGACCAGTTCTCCGAGGATGCCTCCGCGTCCATCATGAAGACGATCGAGAAGGGCAAGTTCAGCTTTACGAGCAGCGGTTCCGATGCCATTCGCAAGGCCGTGCGCGACTCGCTCTCTAACTTTATCTGGAGCCGTACGCGCACCCGTCCGATGATCATCCCGGTCGTCATGGAGGTTTAGTTTGGCGCGCGGATCTGCACAAAACGCCAAAGGCAATAAGGCCAACAACCAACCGGCATCTGCTAAGGGTGCCGGTTCCCATCTGCGTGCCAATAAGGGCCACGAGGCGGACTTTGACGATTTTGAGCCCTTGGTCGAGCCCTCGGCCAACCGCGATATCGCCGGCGTGGTCATAGCCGTTTTGGCGATTGCGTCCTTCATTGCCGTGATTTCGCCGGCGACCGCACCCGTTACGGCTGCGGTTGCCGGTTTCTACCACCTGGGCTTTGGTCTGGGCGCCTACGTGCTGCCGATCGTCATTTTGCTGTTTGCCGCCACGCTTTTTTTAGGCGAGGACTCGCCGCTCAACGTGCGCTCTGTTGCGGGCGGCGCCGTGGTCTTTATCGCCGTCGTCTCCATTCTCTCGCTGATGGTGCCGGGTACGAGCGACTCGTGTGACCTTATGTTCACGCCGCAAAATTTGTCCGCCTCGGGTGGCTACATCGGTGCGTTTATTGCGAGTGCGCTGCAGAATGCCCTGGGTAAGCCTATCGCGATGGTAGTCCTGTTGGGCCTTGTCGTCGTGGGCTTGGTCATCATCGGCTTTTCGGTTGGCGGCGTTTTGCGCTCTGCTCGCGACCGCGCGGCCGATTTTGCCGAGCGCCGTCGTGCCGATGTTAACGCGAGTCCGTGGGGTGACGACGAAGCCCTGTCGGTGCCCGGCGTTGCCCGTCCGCACCTGAGCATTCTTCGTCAAAAGGGCTCCGATGCTGCCGTGACCACGGTCATGGGCAACGATGTGGACCCGGTTTTGGACGATGACGACGAGGACGAGAATCCGTTTGTCGACGTGTCCGAGTCGGTTGAGGCTGAGCGCGCTAAGACGACGCTGCTGCCGCGCCGCCATGCCAAGAAGGGCAAGGCTGCGCCTAAGCTCAATACAAGCGAGCCCGACCCGTCTTGGTCCGATAGCGAGATTGAGCTCACCGAGGGCGATGACGAGGATGACGAGGCTCCGATTGAGACCGCAAAGACAACTTTGCTGCCGCGCCGCCATGCAAAGCGCGACCAGGTAACCGGTCAGCTTTCGATGGAAGACGACCCCGATAAGATCGACGAGTCCGAGCCGCCGTTTGCCGTGAATCCTGTCTCGGCAGCACCTCAGATCCCCGACTTCTTGAAGCATCCCAAGGTTGCCGATGCGTCTGCCTCGAGTGCTGTCGAATCGGCTGCGGCTAGCGATGGGGGAGCGGACGGCGGCGCCGCAGATAACGAGGGCGAAGAAGAGGACGGCCTCAAGCTTCCGCCGCTCGAGATCCTGCATGCCAACCCGCAGTCGGCGTCCTCCGCGTCTTCGGACAAGGAGCTGGAACAGACTGCCGAGTCACTGCAATCCACCTTGCTTGAGTTTGGCCGCAGTGCCCGCGTGGTCGGCTGGATCGCCGGCCCCACGGTTACGACCTTTAAGCTTCAGCCCGGCGAGGGCGAGCGCGTGAGTAAGATTTCGAGCCTCGAGGACGATATCGCGCTTTCGCTCGCTGCCCAGTCGGTGCGTATCTTTGCCCCGATCCCCGGCACCTCGCTCGTGGGCATCGAGATTCCCAACCGCAAGCGCCAGAACGTCAACCTGGGCGACGTGCTGCCCTATGTGAAGGGCGGTCCGCTCGAGCTCGCCATCGGCCGCGACGCCGAGGGCACGCCGGTCGTCGCCGACCTTGCCAAGATGCCCCACCTGTTGATTGCCGGTACCACGGGTTCCGGCAAGTCGGTCATGATCAACTCCATCATCACGACCCTGCTCATGCGCGCCCTTCCCGAGGACGTTCGCCTGATCATGGTCGACCCCAAGCGCGTCGAGCTTGCGGGCTATAACGGTCTGCCGCATCTTTACGTGCCTGTAGTGACCGAGCCCAAGCAGGCCGCGAGCGCTCTGCAATGGGCCGTGTCCGAGATGGAGCGTCGCCTGAAGGTCTTCGAGCGCCTTAACGTTCGTAAGATTTCGACCTATAACGAAAAGCAGGCCGCCGGCGAGTTTGAGCATTACGACAATCCGCCGCAAAAGATGCCCTACCTGGTCATCATCATTGACGAGCTCTCGGACCTGATGATGGTCGCCGGTAAGGATGTCGAGGCCTCGATCGTGCGTATTGCACAGCTGGGCCGTGCCGCCGGTATTCATCTTATCGTGGCCACGCAGCGTCCCAGCTCAAACGTGGTGACGGGCCTCATCAAGGCCAACATCACCAATCGCATCGCCTTTAACGTCGCCACGGGCATCGACTCGCGCGTCATCATCGACCAGATGGGTGCCGAAAAGCTTACCGGTTTGGGCGACATGCTGTTCTCCAAGGTCGACTGGGGCAAGCCTCGCCGTATCCAGGGCTGCTTTGTCTCGGACGATGAAATCAATGAGATTGTCGAGTTCGTCAAGTCGCAGAGCGAGCCCGACTACCACGAGGAGATTCTGTCTGCCGTGGCGCCCGCTTCCATGTCCATGGCGGGTGGCGGCGGCATTGTCCGCACCGGAGTCGCCGAGCCGCAAGACGATGATCCGCTCATTTGGGAAGCCGCCCATATTGTGGTGGAATCGCAGCTTGGCTCCACATCTGGCCTGCAACGTCGTCTGAAGGTTGGCTACGCGCGTGCCGGGCGTATTATGGACATGCTGGAAGAAAAGGGTGTCGTCGGCCCGCCCGACGGTTCCAAGCCGCGCGAGGTCCTGTTGGACGAGGAGGGGCTTGCCGCGCTGGAGTCTGTCGACGCCGAGATGGCACGTGAAGATCGTGAGTTTGGAGGATTCTGATGGCTGCACGCTTTGGTGACATGCTGCTCGAGCAGCGTCGCCGAATGGGCCTTTCCATTCAGCAGGTCGCCAACACCATCAAAATCAGGCCGCAGATCATCGAGTTTTTCGAGACCGGTAACTTTGCTTCGATGCCGCCGCGCGGCTATGCGCAGGGCATGATTTCGAGCTATGCTCGCTTTTTGGGCCTCAATCCGCGCGAGGTCGTCAATGCCTACTTTGACGACCTGATGGCATACGAACGCGAGACGTCGCAGCAGGGCGGTCGTTTTCAGGACGCCGCCGGCTACGTCAATTCGCGTTCCTCGGTCGACAACGGGCGCTTCCTGATGGTTCAGGGCGGTCGTTCGACCCGCTATGGACAGCGTCCTCAGCAGGCCGGTTATATTACCGAGACGGGTTCGGGCGAGGAGATTCGCTCACAGCGTGACCGGTTCCGCAGTACGCCGATGCCCGAGGACCGTGCACTTCCCGCTGCCCGCGGCGTGGCGCGTGACCCTCGTGCCGGCTACGGCGACGGCGGCTATTCCGATCGCGGTTACCGTGGTGCCTCCGCCGGACGCTCTCGCGGTGGCTATGCGGATGCCGATACCACGCAGGTGACGCCGCGTCTTCGCTCTCAATCACAGCCGTATGGCCAGCGCTCTTCGGCTCCGCGTTCGGGCCAGCGTGGCTATCAATGCCGCGGTGAGCTTGCGCCCCGCTCGGGTCAACGCAGCCTTCAGGGCCAGGGCGGCTATCGCGGCCGTCCCGATAGCAATCGCGGTCGTATGCCTCAGGGAGGCGGCCGCAGCAGTTCCGGTCGTGGACGCGGCGGGTCACGTACTCCTCAAAACAACGGGCTCGATCCGCGTATCATCTACGCCGGCATCGGTGCCGTTGCGCTGCTGTTGATTGTGCTCATCGTGGTGCTTCTGCGTGGCTGCGCATCTTCGACGCCCGAGACCACGCTCGAGACGCCCGCTGCTACCAAGACGACGACCAAGAAGTCTTCTAAGAAGACCGAAACGGTTGACGAGGACGAAGACACCGATGAGGCGACGGATGAGTCGACCGATTCGGACGCCACCAAGACGACGGCTAAAAAGGAAGAGAACGAGGTAACGAAGGTCAAGGTCTCCGTTGCCAAGGGAAAGACCGCGTGGATTGAGGTCAAGGTCGACGGCAAGTCGGTCTATGGCGCCCAGGCGACTGGCCCCTTTGAGCAGGAGTACACGCCCGAGTCCTCGATCGAGATCACCACGTCCAAGCCTTCCGATGTCACCGTTACCAAGAACGGTGAAAAGGTTCGTTACGATACCAAGACCTCGGGCGTGGCGCGTGTGACGATCACCGTTCCCAAGAAGGAGACGACTGATTCCGAGAATGGTGAAAGTTCTGATGGTACCGACACCACCGATGGTACCGATACCACCGACGGTACCGATGGCCAGTCCACGGATGGCGCCGATACCGCAACTGACGGTCAGACGCCCACCGATTCTACCGACTATTCGTACGATAGCTACTAAGCCGCTCGTACGCGAAAGGAAACATCATGGCTAAAGATTCCAGCTTCGACGTCGTGTCCGAGGTCAACATGCAAGAGGTCGACAACGCCTTCCAGCAGACCACGCGCGAGATTTCCCAGCGCTATGACCTTAAGGATTCTGGCGCCACGATCGAGCTTTCGAAGGGCGACAAGCTCTTTACGATCAACGCCCCGGCCGACTTTGTCTCCAAACAGATTATCGACGTGTTGAGCTCCAAGCTCATCAAGCGCGGCATCGACCTCAAGGCTGTCTCGTGGGATGCTCCGCAGGCGGCGTCGGGCGGCACCGTGCGCGTGCTCGGCCATATCGTCGAGGGTATCGACCAGGCGACCGCCAAGAAGATCAACAAGGACATCAAGGACCAAAAGCTCAAGGTCAAGGTGACCATCGAGGCCGACAAACTGCGTGTTTCCTCTGCTTCGAAGGACGCGTTGCAGACCGTGATCCAGTTCCTGCGCGACCAGGACTACGGCCAGCCGCTGCAGTTCACCAACTACCGCTAATATCAATCGAAAGGACCGCTCTCCAACATGGATACACCGTTGGGCTCCGTGCTCTACATCACCCTCGGGTGCGCTAAGAACGAGGTTGACACCGACCGCATGCGTTCTCTTTTGACCGCCGCGGGCTACGAGGAGGCATTCGACCCGCAGGATGCCGATATCGCCATCGTCAATACATGTTCGTTCCTCGCCTCCGCAACGTCCGAGAGCATCGAGACCACGCTCGAGCTCGCCAACGAGGTTCAGGACGGCGTTCGTTCTTGCCCCATCGTCATGTGCGGCTGCGTGCCGTCGCGCTATGGCGATGACCTGCCTGACGAGCTGCCCGAGGTCGCTGCCTTTGTGAAGGCCGACGAGGAAGACGGCATCGTGGCGGTCATCGATGGCGTGCTGGGTGTCGAGCGTGAGATTGCAGCCTATATCCCGCAGGTCAAACGTACCGTCGAGGGTGCTGTCGCCTACGTCAAGATTTCCGATGGCTGCAACCGCTTCTGCAGCTTCTGCATGATTCCCTACATCCGCGGCCGCTATCATTCGCGCAATGCCGAGAGCATCATCTCCGAGGTGCGCGACCTGGTTGCCGGCGGTGTGCGCGAGATCGTGCTGATCGGCCAGGACACGGGCATCTGGGGTACCGACTTTGCCGACGAGGACGTCGCCGATGGCTCGCCGCGCAATCTGGCGCAGCTGCTGCGTGCCGTCGCCGAGGCCGTACACCCGCACAACGTCTGGGTCCGCGTGCTCTATCTGCAGCCCGAGGGCATGACTGACGAACTCATCGAGACGATTCGCGATACGCCCGAGGTGCTGCCCTATATCGATATCCCCGTGCAGCACTGCGACGCGCGCATTCTTAAGGCCATGCGTCGCTCCGGTTCGCGCCAGGAGCTCGAGGATCTGTTCCGCGACCTTCGCGAGCGCATCCCCGGCATCGTGATTCGTTCCACGGCCATGGTCGGCTTCCCGACCGAGACCGACGACGAGTTCCGCGACCTTATCGACTTTATGGACACCGTCGGCTTTGACTACACGAGTGTCTTTGCCTACTCGCGTGAGGAAGGTAGCCTGGCCGCCAAGATGGAGGGCCAGGTCGATGAGGAGGTTAAGCTCGAGCGCGCCCAGGAGGCCATGGACCTGGCCGAGTCGCTCGGTTTTGCCGCCACCGCCGCCCATGTGGGCGAGCGAGCCCAGGTAATCGTCGACGGTATCGAAGAGACCGAGGATGGCGCCGAGCTGATCGGCCATGCCTGGTTCCAGGCGCCCGATTCCGATGGCGCGGTGCATCTGGACGCCAGCGAGGCGTCCGTGGGCGATATTCTGACCGTCGAGTTTACCGATAGCTTCTGCTACGAGCTTATCGGTCATGTTGTGGAGTAGGAGAGCGTCGTGGCTAACGAGAGTAATAAGGAACTGACGAGTGTCTGGACGCCCGCCAACATCGTGACGTGCGTTCGCATCGTCTTTATCCCGGTGTTCATGATCGTGTCGGCGCTTTCTCACACGAGTGTTGCCGGTACGGATTGGAGCACCTTCGACGGCCCGCTCGCCGCCGCTGCCTTTATTCTGTACGTCATCCTGTCGTGCACCGATAAGGTCGACGGTTATCTGGCGCGTTCGCGCAACGAGATCACCGACTTCGGTAAATTCTTGGACCCCATCGCCGATAAGCTGCTCGTGTTCTCGGCCCTGCTGCTGTTCTTGGATTTTGGCGCAGTGACCGTGTGGTCCGTGTTCATTATCCTGTTCCGTGAGCTTCTGGTGAGCGCCCTTCGCATGGTCGCGAGTGCGGCCGGTGTGGTCGTTGCGGCCGATAAGCTCGGCAAGTACAAGACGGCAACCACGATGGTCTCCATTTGCGGTTACCTGTGCGTTTTTGCTATGGCCGGCTTGCACCTTGGCCCGGTGGCGCTAACGCTCGGCATCTACTCGGTGTCGCGCTTCCTGTACGCCGTTGCCGTTGTCCTGACCGTTATCTCGGGCGCCCAGTACTTCTGGAACTGCCGCAAGATCGTCTTTTCGGTCTAGGTCCTGGTGGGTATGACGGACTCTTTTGAGCAGATTTCCGCACATAACGAGGAGCTGGCGCGTGATATTGTCGAGCGCGCGAGCGCTCGGGGCGTGACGGTTTCGACGGCTGAGTCGCTGACGGCGGGTATGATCGCCTCGACGATTGCCGATATCCCGGGCGCCTCGGCGGTGCTGCGTGGCGGTGCGGTGACCTATTGCGATGAGATTAAGCATCGCGTTCTTGGTGTTGAGCAGGAGACGCTTGACCGCTATACCGCGGTGTCGCATCAGACCGCGCGCGAGATGGCGGTGGGTTCGCTGGAGCTGTACCAGAGCGATATTGCAGTGAGCGCAACGGGTTATGCCGGCCCCGGCGGTGGCACTGAGGACGATCCGGCGGGCACTTTCTATATTGGCTGGGCGCATCGTTCCGCCGATGGGGGCGTGCCGGTTGTGGACTCTGTGCGCTGCCACTATGAGGGCGACCGTTCGTGTGTTCGTGCCCATGCGGTCACGGAGGCATTGGGTCGCATTGCCCTTGTGCTCAACTCTATGGTATAGACGTGTTTTAAGGGGCCTTCGAGCCCCTTAATTGTGGAGATAGGGACCTTAGGCTCATTTGGCGTTTGTGCTGGTTGTAGATGTATTTTTGCCTGCCTTGTTCATATTTGGTCCTTTGTGGTCAAGCATTTGGTCAGTGTTTGGTCGGCGTTTGGTTGGGTTTTGGAAAGACCGCCTGCATATGATTGGCCTGAACGGTTGACCACGAACAGCCGTTCGTTTATTATCGATGCAGGTTGTTAAGAGGAGGGCTATTCATGGCCAAGAATTCAGGTCCCGTACGTACCGTTCATGCTCGCACGACGGGTAAAGAGCGCGATGAGATGATCGCCACCACCAAGGCCGAGATCGAGAAGAAATTCGGCCAGGGTTCCATCATGAGGTACGGCGACGGTGGTCCCGAGCTCGAGGTCGAGGCCATTCCCACGGGCGCCCTGGCCCTCGATGCCGCGCTGGGTATCGGCGGCGTGCCGCGCGGCCGTATCGTCGAGATTTACGGTCCTGAGTCCTCCGGTAAGACGACGCTTTCGCTCGAGATTTTGGCAGAGGCCCAGGCAATGGGTGGCGTTGTGGCATTTATCGATGCCGAGCATGCGCTCGATCCCACGTATGCCGCGCGCATTGGCGTGGATATCGACGAGGTACTGATTTCCCAGCCCGATACGGGTGAGCAGGCGCTCGAGATCGTTGACATGCTCGTGCGTTCCGGCGCCATCGATGCCATCGTCGTCGACTCTGTCGCCGCGCTGACCCCGCGTGCCGAGATCGAGGGAGAAATCGGCGACACTACGGTCGGTCTTCAGGCTCGCCTGATGAGCCAGGCGCTCCGTAAGCTCGCCGGCTCGCTTTCTAAGTCCAACACGACGTGCATCTTCATTAATCAGCTGCGTGAGAAGATCGGCGTCATGTTCGGCAACCCCGAGACTACGACGGGCGGCCGCGCCCTTAAGTTTTTCTCTTCGGTGCGTATCGACATTCGCCGTATCGACAGCATTAAGCTTAAGGACGAGGTTATCGGTAACCGCGTGCGCGCCAAGGTCGTTAAGAACAAGGTGGCAGCTCCGTTCCGTTCTGCTGAGTTCGACATCATGTACGGTACGGGCATCTCTAAGGAGGGCTCGATTCTGGACATGGCTGTCGAGTGCGGCATCTGCAAGAAGATGGGCTCCTGGTTTGCCTATGGCGAGGACAAGCTCGGCAACGGTCGCGAGGCCGCCAAGGCGTTCCTGCGCGAACACCCCGATTGCGCTGACGAGATTGAGCATAAGGTCCGCCTTGCCTGCGGACTTGAGTTTGATGACGATGCTCCGTCCGAGGTCGAGCTGACCGATCAGCCTGCGCCTGAGGAGTTTGACGAGCTTTACGCCATCGATGGTTCCGCCATGCTCGATGATGACGACGAGTAGCGGTTACGCTCATGTCGTATACGGTGACCGAGGCCACGGTCGTCTTTCCCGATAAGAAGGCGGCCTCCTCGTTCTCGAGCGGGTATGCGTCCAAAAAGCCTTGCGCACATATCGATTGTGAGCTTGAGGGCGGTTTTGAGCGGTCCATTTGGATTCCCGTGCGGGTCGCGCGGCTGTATGTCAAAAACCGCCCCGATCTTCCCTGTGATTGGGACAACTTCCGTGAGGCGGTGCAGCTCATTGAGCGTAAATGTGCACTTACCATGGTGACCGAGATGTTATCGCGCCGCGACCATGCGACGGGTGAGGTCCGTGACAAGCTGGCTCGCTACGGCTTTCACCAGCCTGCGATCGATTTCGCCGTCGAGCGCGCCACCGAGTATCGCTTTTTAGACGAGAGCCGCTTTTGCTCGTACTTTATCGAGGAGCGCAAGCGGCGCGGTTGGGGACAGCGCAAAATCGAGACCGAGCTCAAGCGCCGTCATGTCGTGCTCGATGACATTCCCGGTTATCCCGAGGATTATTTTGCCGTCGAAGACGATTTGACGCGTGCGTCAGCCCTGCTCGCCAAGCGTCGTGTTCCAGAGACGCGCGGATTCGAAAAACTGGTTCGGTTTTTGATGGGCAAGGGCTTCTCGTATCACATCGCCGCCGATGCCGTTAAGGCACGTCTCGATGCCGAACGCGAGGAATGTGCAGTTTAGGCGTATGCGCTTTGTTGCCCTGCCGTTCACCGCGTTTTAGCCGCCGTGCTGGGGCCATTTATTTGACAGTTGTTGTGGTTCAACGTACGATAAACACTGTCATTTGCTTTGTGATATGTGCTCATCTGTGATGAGTTTGTTTATATGTTTATCTGTATCCGACCCGCATAAGCTGCGCCCATATTACTCAAATGTCGCGAGCCGTTCGTAAGGACGGTTCGCTTTGTTGTGTAACGAATCCATAAAAAGGAGTGAGCATGCCTATCATCGCAGCGCTCGTTGGCATCGTTTTGGGTGCCATCGCCGCCATTGCCTACATGCGCACCGCCAAGCAGGGTAGTCTTCACGAGGCCGACGAAAAGATCCAGTCGGCACACGCACAGGCTGAGTCCCTGATCGGTGATGCTAAGCGTCAGGCCGAGACCCTCAAAAAAGAGGCTCTGCTCGAGGCTAAAGAGGAGATCATCAAGAACAAGCAGGCCGCCGAGGCCGAGGACAAGCAGCGTAAGAGCGAGATTCGTACGCTTGAGAACCGCGTGATGCAGCGCGAGGAGTCCCTTGATCGCCGAAACGACGCTCTCGACAAGCGTGAGCACCAGCTGTCCAGCCAGGCCGGTCAGGTCGAGAAGCGCTCCCGCGAGCTTGAGGAGCTCTGCACTAAGCAGACCTCCGAGCTCGAGCGTATTGCCGACCTTACCCGCGAGGACGCCCACAAGGAGCTCCTCGATAAGGTTCGCGGCGAGGTCACCCACGAGGCTGCCACGATCATTCGCGAGTCCGAGCAGCAGGTTCGCGCCGAGTGCCACAAGACCGCCCAGGAGATTCTGTCCCTGGCGATTCAGCGCTGCGCTGCCGACCACACAGCCGAGGTCACCGTTACCTCCGTGCACATTCCCTCTGATGACCTCAAGGGCCGTATCATCGGTCGCGAGGGTCGCAACATCCGGACCTTCGAGCAGGTTTCCGGTGTCAACCTCGTGATCGACGATACGCCCGAGACCGTCGTTCTTTCGAGCTTCGACCCGGTCCGTCGTGAGACCGCTCGTGTTGCCCTCGAGAACCTCATCGCCGACGGCCGCATTCACCCCGCTCGCATCGAGGAGATGTATCACAAGGCTGCCGACCTGGTTCAGCAGCGCGTGCGCGAGGCTGGCGAGCAGGCTGCCTTCGATACCGGCATTCACGACCTGCATCCCGAGATCGTCAAGACCCTTGGTGCCCTGCGCTACCGTACTTCGTTTGGTCAGAACGTGCTTCAGCACTCCCTCGAGGTCTCTGACCTGTGCGGCGTGATGGCTTCCGAGCTTGGCCTGGACGTTGTGACCGCCAAGCGCGCCGGCCTGCTGCACGACCTTGGCAAGGCAATCGACCACGACGTCGAGGGCCCGCATGCCGTCATCGGCGCCGAGCTTGCCCGCCGTTATGGTGAGAAGCCCGTTATCGTCCACGCTATCGAGGCTCACCATGCCGATGTCGACCCCAACACGGTGCTCGATGTCCTGGTACAGGCCGCCGATGCCGTCTCCGCCTCTCGCCCCGGTGCCCGTCGCGAGTCTGCCGAGAACTACATCAAGCGTCTTGAGAAGCTCGAGGAGATCGCCAACTCCCATGATGGCGTCGAGCGTACCTATGCCATGCAGGCTGGTCGCGAGGTCCACGTCATGGTTCAGCCGGACAAGATCTCCGATGCCCAGTCCACGGTCCTGGCTCACGATATCGCTCATCAGATCGAGGAAGAGATGGAGTATCCCGGTCAGGTGCGCGTCGTCGTGATTCGCGAGAGCCGCGCTGTCGATATCGCTAATTAACATGAGCGACGCGAACGAGCTCATCTCATTTATCGCGTCGATGTCGGGGGAGGGCAACCTTCGCGTCGAGGAGAACCTTGGCGAGGGGTATGTCCGCCTCCGCGTTTCGGAGGCCGAGCGGCGCCAGGCAAAACACGACATTCAGCATGTCGAGGATATCGTCATCGAAATGCTCCGTAATGCTCGCGATGCCGGCGCCGACAAGGTCTATCTCGCCACGACCAAGGAAGATGGCGTCCGCACGCTTGTCTTTCTGGATAACGGTTCGGGCGTTCCGCAGGATATGCAAGAGCGAATCTTCGATGCCCGCGTTACCTCCAAGCTCGAGAGCATGAAGATGGACCGTTGGGGCGTTCACGGTCGTGGCATGGCATTGTTTTCGATCAAGCAGAACACCGACGAGGCCCGTGTGGTCACGTCCGGCGTCGATCTTGGTTCAGCCTTTAAGGTGAGCGTTGCAGCCGACCGCCTCAGTGAGCGTGCCGATCAGTCCAGCTGGCCCCAGGCCGTCAAGGATGAGGACGGACGTTATGTCTGTGCTCGCGGCCCGCATAATATTATTCGCGCTGCCTGTGAGTTTGCGCTCGAGGAGCTGCGTGGTTGCGATGTCTATCTTGGTTCTCCGTCTGAGATTGCCGCGACCCTTTATGCTCAGGCGTCAAGTCGGCTCGATACGTCTCGTCTCCTGTTTATTGATGACGAGAGCGAGCTTCCGGTTGTCGATCGTTTAGGCCTTGCCTCTGATGCCGAGGACTTTATTCGTATCTGCTCGGGTTTGGGTCTTGAGATGTCCGAGCGTACGGCACATCGCATTTTGGCAGGGCAGATTAAGCCCGTTCGCGGTGTGACCGCGCGTCTGCTGCGCGAGCGTGATTCGTCCTCGCATGCGCCGGCTCCTGTCGATCTCGCGAAGGATCGTCGCGGGCTTCGTATTGCCAAGGATGACATGGCACAGTTTTCGCGTGCTGTGGAGCGCGACTTTAATGACCTTGCCGCCCGGTACTATCTCAACCTTTGCGGCGACCCAAAGATTCGCGTTTCGCGTGATCGAATCACTGTGACCTTCGATCTTGCCAAAGAGGAATAGTGCCTTTACCGAGTCCACTCGGTACGATACAGTTATTGCAGTTAAAACGTACTTTTAAACGCAGGAGTTTCTTCATGGATTGCCTGAAGGTATCAAGCAAATCATCGCCCGCGTCCGTTGCCGGCGCCATCGCCGGCATGGTCAAGGATGGTGTGCCCGTCAACATTCAGTGTGTCGGCGCCGGTGCGGTCAACCAGGCCATAAAGGCTGTGGCTATCGCGCGCGGTTTTTTGATTCCAACCGGTTTTGATATTTCCTGCGCGCCCGTGTTCTCCGACATCCTTATTAACGGGGAGTCGCGCACGGCCATCCGTCTTTCTATTTACGTTCACCAGATCAATCGAGCTGCTATGGATAACGTCGTCATGGATGATGTTAAGCCTGTGGCATAGCTTCTGCTTGCCTCGATTCGCCCCCCCCTCTCCATCGTTAGGACTTATGCACATGGACCAGCGTTTCGTACGCGATATTCTTGCCGGTAAAACCTACTTTATCCGCACCTTTGGCTGCCAGATGAATCAGCACGACTCTGAGCGCGTGAGCGGTCTGCTCGATTCGTATGGTTGCCTCATGGCGCTCGATCCCGAGCATGCCGATATTGTTGTCTTCATGACATGCTGCGTGCGCGAGGCCGCCGATACTCGCCTGTACGGTCAGTGCAACTCTTGTAAGAGCCTCCCGCCCTCACCCTCGGGCAAGCGTGTGGTTGCCGTTGGTGGTTGCATCGCGCAGCGCGATGGCGAGGGCCTGCTCACCAACGTCGATAACGTCAATGTCATCTTTGGTACGCATTCCATCGCACATGTGGCCGAGCTCATTGCCGAGGCGTTCCTTGATGGCAAGCGTCATATCCGCACCAATGAGCATGAGGATACGGATGCCATGAGCATGCCGTGGCATCGCGAGACCCAGTATCACGCCTGGGTGCCCATTATGACGGGCTGCAATAATTTCTGTACCTATTGCATCGTGCCGTACGTGCGCGGTCGCGAAAAGAGCCGCCCCTTCGAGGAAATTGTCGACGAGGTGACCGGTTTGGTGCGCCAGGGCGTGCGCGAGATTACGCTGCTGGGCCAAAACGTTAACTCATATGGTCGCGATCTGTTTGGCAAGCCGCGTTTTGCCGATCTGCTGTGTGCCGTTGGTGATACGGGTGTGGAGCGCATCTTCTTTACCTCTTCTCATCCTAAGGATCTGCTGCCCGAGACCATCGACGCCATGGCCGAGACGCCCGCCGTCATGCCGCAGCTTCACTTGGCCGTTCAGTCGGGCTCCACGCGTATCCTCAAAGAGATGAATCGCCGTTATGCACGCGAGGACTATCTGGGCCTGGTCGATCGCATTCGCAACCGCATGCCCGATATCGCGCTCTCGACCGATATTATCGTTGGCTTCCCGGGCGAGACTGAAGAGGACTTTGAGCAGACGCTCTCACTTGCCGAGACGGTCCGCTATGCTCAGGCCTATACCTTCATCTATTCCAAGCGCGCCGGTACCCCGGCCGCAGAGATTGACGATCCTACGCCGCATGAGGTTATTCTCGAGCGTTTCAACCGCCTGGTTAAGGTTATCGAGACTACGGCACACGAGTATAACCAGGGTGAGCTTCATACTGTGGTGCCGGCGCTCATTGAGGGAACGAGTAAAAAGAACGACGCGGTCCTGCTGGGCAAGAGTCCCAAGAATCAGACCGTGCATGCGCCTATCCCCGAGGGTTACAGCATCGATCAGCTTGTTGGCAAGATCGTTGATGTTGACGTTGACGTTGCCAAGACCTGGTATTTGTCCGGCTCCGTTGTGGGCGAGCCGCGCTAATGGTTTCTCCCAGGGCAGGACTTTCCGCCGTTGCGATCGTCGGTCCGACGGCGGTTGGTAAGAGTGATGTTGCCGACCGTTTGGCAGCTCGTCTTTCGTCCGAAGTGCTGTCGTGCGATGCGATGCAAATCTATCGCGGCATGGACATCGGTACCGCAAAGATGGCGCCCGATGAGTGTACGGTGCCGCTGCGTCTCGTCGACATTGCAGAGCCGGGTGTGGCATATTCTGCTGCGCTTTATCAGGCTGACGCTCGCGCGCATGTTGAACGTCTCCTTGGTTCGGGTTGCCTGCCGGTTTTTTGCGGAGGTACGGGGCTGTATCTCAAGGCCGCCCTCGATGAAATGGACTTTCCTTCGGGTGAACTTGAGGACGATCGTCGTATGGGCTATCAGGAGCTTGCCGAGCGTATTGGCGAGGAAGAGCTGCATGCCCTGCTTGCCGAGCGCGACCCAGAATCGGCTGCTGTTATTCATCCCCATAATGTGCGCCGTGTGATTCGTGCGCTCGAGATGCATGATGATGGTATCTCCTATGCACAGCAAAAAAGTCAGTTTAGTGTTCCGCGCGAGCATTATCATGCTCTATGGTTTGGTCTGACGCGTAATCGCGAGGTGCTCTACGAGCGCATTAACCTGCGCGTCGATCTGATGTTTGAGCAGGGTCTTGTCGATGAGGTTCGCGGTCTTATGGACCAGGGGCTGGGAGATGCCCTGACTTCGATGCAGGCAATTGGCTATAAAGAGATCATTGATGCTTTCAATGGCGTGATTTCTATGGATGAGGCTCGCGAACTCATCAAGATGCGTTCGCGTCGCTATGCCAAACGTCAGCTTTCGTGGTTTAAGCGCGATGACCGTATCGTGTGGTTTGATATGGACGAGTTTACGATCGATGAGGTCGTTGAGGACATCCTGCATCGTATTGAGGCTGCCTAATGGCCCGTTTCCCCCTTGTTCCCACGGCACCCGAGCCCGAGCGTGCCATATTAGTTGGTGTTGAGTGGCGCGACAATGCATGGCCGCTCGATCGTTCGCTTGACGAGCTTGAGCGCCTGGCCCATACGGCTGGCGCCCAGTGCGTGGCGCGTTTGTCACAGCGTCTGGTTAAGCCGTATCCAAAATCGTTTATCGGTTCCGGTAAGGTTGAAGAGCTGTGCGGCCTGGTGCATCGCATGGATGCCGATGTCGTTATTTTTGACGACGACCTGACGCCCTCGCAGCAATCCTATTTGGAGAAAGCCGTGGGCGAGCCGGTAAAGATTATCGATCGTACAGCACTGATCTTGGATATCTTTGGCCTGCATGCTCAGACGCGTGAGGGACGCCTACAGGTACAGCTGGCGCAGCTTCAATATCTGTTGCCTCGTCTGCGTGGCATGTGGAGCCATCTTGCCAAGGAGCAGACGCGCGGCGGCATCGGTTCGCGCTTTGGCCAGGGTGAAAGCCAGCTCGAGGTTGACCGTCGCTTGATTCGCAATAAGATTGCCGCGCTTCGTCGTGAGCTCAAGCAGGTTGAACAGCGTCGCGATGTCCAGTCCAAGAGCCGCATTGAGTCACCGGCGTTTCGCGTCGCGTTAGCCGGTTATACCAATGCCGGTAAATCGACGTTGCTCAATCGCCTGACCGGCTCTACGGTACTTTCGCAGGACAAGCTGTTTGCTACGCTCGACCCGACGACGCGTTCGTATCGCCTGCCCGGCGGTCGCGGCATGACGATTACTGATACCGTCGGCTTTATTCAAAAGCTGCCGCATGGTCTGGTCGATGCCTTTAAATCGACGCTGTCCGAGGTGTTGGGTGCCGATCTAATTCTCAAAGTCGTAGATGCGTCTGACGAGGACTATGAGCGGCAGCTTGAGGCTGTCGACCGCGTTCTTGATGAGATCGGCGCTGGAGAGCGTTTAACGCTGACCGTATTCAATAAAATCGATCTTCTCGATAGCGTTGATCGCCTGAGCTTCCGTCGTCGCTATCCCGAGGCCGTGCTGTTCTCGGCCCAGACGGGCGAGGGACTCGACGATTTCGTCGACCGTATTGCTCGTGAGGCGGCTGCTACCGATGTGTTGCTCTCTGCTGATATCCCGTATCGCGAGGGCGCCCTCATCACGCTGGTGCATGAGCAGGGAACCCTTTTGCACGAGGAATATCTTGAGGACGGCGTTCGTATTGTGGCGAAGCTGCCGGCCCGTATCGCGCCGCGGCTCAAGCGTTATCGCACCGAGTAGACGAGCTCCAAAAAGCCCAGAATAATGGGTTGATGCAGCAGATAAAAGGGGAGTGCATGACGTCCAAGGCTGGCGAGCGCCGGCAGGGGGTTGGCGTAGGCCCAGCTTAGGGCGGTCTTATCGATTCCCTGCGCTATATGTGCGGCGAAGTATCCTGCAAGATACATAAAGATAAACGGGATGATGGGGTAGTAATCACCTGAAACAAACCCAAGGCTCGGAAATCCCAGCCACGCCAGGTAGGGGACAGGGTAGATCGTTTTGGGGATACTCCAGGTGAGGGCGAACAACACAAGGCATAGCGACATGCCCCATCTCGCCGATATCTTCTTAAGGACGGGATCGGTCAACGCCACGATGCCGGTACATGCGGCCATGCAGTAGATGATGCCAAAATTAACCGAATCGTCGACTGAGACAAGTGTTGTTGCCAGCCAGACGACGAGTGCTGCTAAGGCGTAATTGGCGGCACGTTTGATATTGTTGCGCGAAAGGGTGCACATCCAACCCGCGATAAACAAAAATACCCAGCTGATGCTGGCGCGCCAGATGTCTTGAAAGACGGTCTGGGTAAACCAGGGCATATCCCAGTCGTACAGGTAGGCGAGATCGTAGCAAGCGTGAAAACCTGCCATTGAAATCATCGTAAACCCGCGGACGGTATCAAAGATGGTGATGCGTTTTTGCATTACGAGAACCGGCGCATTAAGCCGACGACTTTGCCCAAGATGATGGGATTCGTTGCATAGATAGGCTCCATGGTGTCATTCTCGGGCTGCAGGCGTACGCGTCCCTGCTCCTTGTAGAACGTCTTGACGGTCGCTGAACCATCAATCATGGCCACGACAATTTCGCCGTTCATGGCACTCTTTTGTTCACGGACGATGATGTAATCGCCATTGAAGATGCCGACATTGATCATTGAGCTCCCATGCACCTCAAGGATAAAGGAACCCTGATCAGTGGCGATTTCGGTCGGGATAGTAAAAGTGTCTTCGATATTCTGCTCGGCCAGAATGGGAATCCCAGCCGCGACGCGACCAACGAGCGGTAGCGAGACCGTTCCGCGAGGTGCGGTGGGCTCGTCAGATTTAGAAATTGAGACAGAGGAACCGTCCTCGTTAAAGAGTTCCAGGGCACGCGGTTTGGTGGCATCGCGCTTGAGTAGCCCGCGCGCCTCCAGGGCAGAGAGATGGGCGTGCACGGTGCTGGGAGAGGATAGGCCCACGGCAGAAGCCATCTCGCGCACGCTGGGCGGATAACCCTTCTCCTGCTGATATTCCTTGATGAAGTCGTAAATTTGCTGCTGACGCTTGGTAATTTTGCGAGCCATCAGGGCATCCTCTCTACCCATGTCAAACAAATGTTCGAATTTTGCTTGACAGGAACAACTGTTCGAAGATAATAATAACCGAACATTCGTTCTCGCGCTAGACATTTTTGTCCGCGCGGCTTGATAAAACTGTTCTCAGCAAAACACGCGAGAGGAGAACATGATGAACGCAACGAATATGGTCCAGGGAAACCTCGCCCTTAAGCTCGAGACGCCTGCCGCGCCCGCTTTTACTGTTGTCAAGGGTGGACGTTCCGGTTATCAGCCTTTGCCCGTAAAGTCTGCTCGCACTCAGTATGCTGTTGCCGCGCCGACTCCCGCTGCCCTGAAGGTCTCGACGATTGTTGCCGTCGCCGTTGCGCTCACGCTCTTTTTTGTCCTCGCTACGTCGGTCTTTAGCGCTCGTCACGCCGCGTATGCCGAGTCCGTTTCCAACGTTACCTACGAGACCATTCGCGTTCAGCCTGGTGATTCTCTTTGGTCGCTTGCCGAGGAATATCCAATCGAAGGCCTTTCCACGCAAGAGACTTCCGACATGATCCGTAACGTCAATCATCTGGAGCATGGTTCGCTCGCCGCCAGTGCGCATCTTAAGGTTCCTGCTCGTTCGTAATCATTATCGCGCTGCGCATGGTACTCTTGTTATCGTTTAAGAGGAGGTACCATGCGCTGTCCTAAATGCGGCAAGGCACATACCCGCGTCGTTGATTCCCGTATGCAGGAGTCAAATAACACCATTAAGCGCCGTCGCGAATGTTGCTCGTGTAACTACCGCTTTACAACGTTCGAGCGATGCGAAGACCCAATTGAGGTCATTAAGTCGGACGGAACTAAGCAGCGGTTCGATCGCAATAAGCTGCTCGTCGGCTTGATGCGTGCCACCATCAAGCGCGATATCGACACTAAGAAGCTCAATGAGATTATCGACGATATCGAGGTCGAGCTGCGCTCTCGCACGCTGACGGCCGTCACGTCGCATGAGTTGGGTGACATGGTGCTCAAGCGCTTGGCCAAGATCGATAAGGTGGCGTACATCCGCTTTGCCTCGGTCTACCGCGATTTCAAAGACGTCGATGAGTTTCTGCAAGAGCTCGACAAGCTAAGGTGATTCCATGTCCTGCATTACCGTCAACATAAAGCGTCTCGACCCCACCGTCGAGCTTCCCAAATACGCCCATCCCACCGATGCCGGCTTGGATCTGCGCTCCAACGAGGACTGCGTCCTGAAGCCCTTCGAACGTCGTCTGGTCTCTACCGGGCTGGCCATCGCCCTGCCCGATGGCTACGCCGGCTTCGTCCAGCCCCGCAGCGGCTTGGCCATCAAGCAGGGCCTGTCTATAGTCAATACGCCGGGCCTCATCGACGCCCACTACCGAGGAGAACTCAAGGTTATCCTCATCAACCTGGATCCCTCCAACAACATCCAAATCAACAAAGGCGACCGCATAGCCCAACTCGTCATCCAAGAAGTCCCCACGGTCAACCTCATAGAAGTAGAAGAACTAGACGAAACCGACCGAGGCAAAGGAGGCTTCGGCTCCAGCGGCGTCGCTTAGTCTTTTGCTTCGTTGAACGGAGTGCCGTAATGTCCGCTCGCCCCTGGGATGCCCCTATATATCATCCCGTGCTCAAACATTCTCGCTGCGCTGCGAAACTGCGCGCGGGACGATATATAGGGGCCTCCCAGGGGCGAGCTACGTTTACATGCTCGCAATCGGTTATGGCTTCCCATCTGAAGCCTAATGCTGTATCTAGAAGCTGTGTCTAACAAGTAATCCGATCTGACAAAGAGACGGCTCCTTTGTCAGATCGGATTACTTTGATTTCTTGTTTTCGAGTTTCCCTTCGCTGCTTTTAGTAGGCTAACCGATATGGCTGCTAGTGCGTACGTATAGCCGTGGCGCAGGCCGCCCACACATATCGTTCCACGCGCAGTTTCGCAGCGAGCGAAGCGAAGCGAGAATGTTTGAGCATGGAATGATATGTGTGGGCGGCCTGCGCCACGGCGGACAGTCCGGTGCTAGCGGATATGCGCGGGTTTTCCGCCCCAGTAGAAGCGGCAGAAGGCTCGTTTGCGCTTTTGGGGTTTGCCTACGAGCTCCATGGTGGCGATGGCTATGTCTTCGGCTGCGTGGGGGCGGCGTAGTACTTCGCCGTTGATGAGTAGGGCTTTGAGCGATTCAGGGTGGTCGTGCAGGTGACGAAGCGTCACGATGAGTTCTCGTGCGGTGGTGACATGCATGCTGGCGCCCATGCCGGTGAGCATTGTGGTGTTGGCCTTTTCCTGACCGTATGATTTGCCCAGCAGGATCATCGGCAGATGAGCGCACAGGCACTCGGTGACCGTGAGTCCGCCTGATTTGAGGATTGCCAGGTCGCAGCCGTGCATGAGGGCCGCCATGTCGTCCACGTAGTCCAGAACCGTGACGTTGTCGAGCTTCATGGCGTCGAAGAGCGTCTTGAGTCGGGCGGCGTATTCCTTATCTTTGCCCGGTAAAAAGACAAAGTGCATGTCTTCAAAGCTGCGTAAGAAGGGGAGCGTGTGGTCCATCGCGGCACGGAAACGCACGTATGGTTGGGGCAAACTGGCGCCGGCCATCACCAATACGACGGTTTTGTCTATGGGGAGATTGAACTTGCTCAGCTCATCCTCGCGTTTGTAATCGGTATCGAAACCGGCTCGGATGGGGATGCCCGTTATGCGGATCTTTGACTCGGGAACTTTGCGCGGGCGCAGCGTTTCGGCCATAAACTCGTTGGCCACGCAGAACAGGTCGGTGTCCTTGTGGGGCCAAAAGCCTTCGACTTCATAGTCTGTTGGTACGCAGATGACCGGATAATCGATACCTGTGATGACGCGGGCGCCCACGGCAACATTGGCTGCTGTGATGTGCGTTGCGACCACGGCTATAGGCCTGCGACGACGAATATATTCGTTGAAGGCGGGGAACATAATTCGCGACCATGCCGTGCCGCCACCCCAGAGAAGATGTCCCGTAAGCGTATATCGCCAGGTCAGGTCGTAAATGGGGCGTGTGGCTCCCGTAAAAGAAGCCGCGGTCTTATTGCCGTCGAATTTAATACGTCCAAAATCAAGGATATCGAGCACTTCAATTTCAATATTCTCAGGGATTCCCTTGGTGCCGCGGATAAGGTCAAATGCTTGTGCAATCGCGTTGGCGGCGGCTTTGTGGCCCGATCCAACCGATGCGTGCACAATGGTTACCAGGGGTTTTTGTGTATGTGAAACGGTCATTTGCTCCGGTTGGGGAGTGGCTTGCATGGGCAGGGGAGCGCTATTGCTCGTCTGCGTTTGATCCATCGATAACTCCCCTTCAGCTTTGTTACGCGATTTATCATTGTAGTGCATGAGTGTCATGTTCACGTAAATTTGGGTATGAGCGCAAAGAACGACAACGTTTCGACGAGAGGATTCTTCATGACTACCGATCAGCCGATTGATGTTGCGATTATCGGTGGAGGCCCCGCGGGCTATGCTGCCGCCATTTACGCTGCGCGTGCCAACCTGACGACGACCGTGATTGAGCAGGGCATGTCGGGTGGACAGATCGCCACGACCAATGAAGTCGAGAACTATCCGGGCATTCCGCTCTTGAGTGGCGCCGAACTCGGCGAGCGTTTTCAGCAACATGCAGAGGGGCTGGGAGCGCAGGTTACATGGAGCATGGTTACGGGTATCGATTACGATGCCGATGCAGCGCTGTTTACGGTGCATCACGATATGGGCGATACGCTTGCCTCGAGCGTTATCGCTTGCATGGGTGCCACGCCGCGATCTGCTGGTTTCACTGGCGAGGATACGTATCGCGGTCGTGGCGTTTCGTATTGCGCGACGTGTGACGGCATGTTCTTCCGTGGCAAGCAGGTTTTTGTCATTGGCGGCGGCAATGCTGCCTGTGAGGAAGCCCTGTTCTTGTCAGAAATCGCCAGCAGCGTGACCATCGTCTTGCGTCGCGATCAGTTCCGTGCACCTGATGGTGTTGTTCAGAAGGTACTCGAAAAGGACAATATTACAGTTAGGTACCAAACTAGTATTGTTGAACTTTCTGGTGAAGCGATGCCCACGACAATTACATTCAAGGACAATGCGACTGGTGAAATGCACACTGAGTCCTTTGAACCTGGCTCTTTTGGCATCTTTGTCTATACGGGGACGCAGCCACATACCGAGCTTGTTGAGCATCTAGTCGATCTGGCGCCTGATGGCGGCATTCTGACTGATGAATCCATGGCGACCCGCACGCCAGGTCTATTTGCTGCTGGCGACATCCGTTCCAAGCGCTTACGTCAGGTTGTGACCGCCGTTTCTGACGGAGCCATAGCAGCAACGAGCGCATACGCGTTTCTCCGCGGATAAGTACGATAATATATCTTATGTAATGTTGCTATCTTTAAAACAAAGTGGTTGGACGGCGCATCAATGCAATGTGCTGCCCAATCACTTTTACTTTCCTGCTATATAGTATGCAAAACTAGATAACCTAGAATACAATATAGCTAATGAACGGAGGATCCTTATGAACCACGCCAAACGTGTTATCCCGATGTCCGATTCGTCGGTCAGCATTAAGCCTGAGGATATTCAGCCCACTGTGCTGCCCGATGCATTTATTCAGTCCGATATCGTGCGCAAACTCAATACGTTGAGTCTGCCGCGCTATGACCAGTTGCCCAATGTGACGCTCTACCGCGACCAGGTCATTGAGTATGTTGCGCTGTGGATGGAGCCGCTGTCCATTTGCGTTGAGCAGCCTGTCATTACGCCCTCGATGATCAATAACTACGTGAAGGTCGGCCTGGTGCCTGCTCCGGTCAAAAAGCAATATGGCCGCGAGCAGATTGCCCGCCTGATCGCTATCTGCATCTTTAAGCAGGTGCTACCTATTGCTGCGGTGCAGGCGCTCTTTAACATTCAGCGTTTGAGCTACGATGCCCCGACGGCCTTCGACTATGTGGTCGATCAGCTCGAGGCATCGATTCGTTCGACGTTTTCTGTCGAGCAGACGCCGGTTCCCGATACGGCGCATCAGGTAACGCGTGAGTCGCTGCTTGTGCGCAGCGCGGTTTCATCCTTTGTTTCGAAAGCGTACCTGATGAGCTATCTCAAGTTCAACGGGTTTAATAGCTAGCCGACGTATAAAACGGGCGGGACAAAGAGCCATCTGTCGCTTTGTCCCGCCCGTATTTTGCTGGTTGGACTTTATTTGCCCGAAGCTACGCCCATGCCATAGCCGATGATGAGGCCGTGCATCTCGGCGTAATAGGAATCCAGGCCATTGCAGGGCATAATGATGGTCTTGGAGTCGGGCCAATGCTCAATAATGCGATCGGCCAGCGCCTGGGCGCTCGATGCGTTCTCCACATGGTCGATGACGACCTCACCGCCCGTAAAGCCCTCGGCTTCCATAGTGTCGATGATCTTGTTGAGCATCTTCTTTTCGCCACGCGTGTGCCCCACGAGTTCGATTTTACCGGCCTCACTCGCCGTGCCCAAAATGCGGATATTGAGCTTGTTGGCAATGACGCCAGCTGCCTTAGGGATACGTCCGGCTTTGGCGAGGTTTTCGTAATTGCACAAACTGAAGAGGATTTTGCTGTTCTGTTCAAGGCTATCGAAGTATGCGCAAGCATCCTCGAATGAGACATTCGGATTGCTTGCAAGATAGCGGTCGAACAGCAAGAAAATGAGGTCCATTTTGCCGCCAGCTGCGCGTGAATTGACTAGATGAATCTGTCGGTCGGGCTCCTCGGCAAGAACCATATCGCGAGCCGTGGCTGCTGCGTTGTAGCTGCCCGACACGCCCTCAGAGATCGGCATGCAGATGGTCTTGTCTGCCAATTTGAAGAGCTCGGCCCACTCCCCTACGCTGGGACAAGCGCTCGAAGAAGCGTTCGTCTCCGCCTGAACAGCGCAGTTGAGCTCATGAACATCGAGCGAAAGGTCATCGACGAATTCACGCTCCCCCACTCGAATTTTGAGGGGCGCAAATGCAAAGGTGGTATGGGGCGCGGTCGGTTGCCAATCACGGAGGTTGCAGCTTGAATCGGAGATAAGTGCCCAGCTCATAGAGGGTCCTTTCTAATTGTTCATCAACAATTATAGCCTTCTTGCAAACCGAATGGACGGCTATCTAGTTTTGAATACTAGATAGCCGTCTAAGATGAGAGAGAAAAAAAGAATGGACCTCGCGACTTAAAGCCACGAGGTCCACATCCACACGCTGTGTAAGATGACTTAGTAGCGTACGAAGATGTAGTTATTGTTCATGCCGGCGGCAACGGAGCTGATGATAACACCCGTGTTGTAGTCGGAAGCATGAATCATCTGACCACCACCGATGTAAATGCCGGTGTGGTATGAGTTGACCACAACGTCACCGGGCTGCGGATCGGACACACGCGTCCAGCCCATAAAGGTGCCCGTGGTGCCCAGGCGGCAATAGCGACCAGTGAGGCAATAACTAACAAAACCAGAGCAGTCGAAGCTGTTCGGGCCAATTCCGCCCCAGGAATAAGCACAACCAAGCTTGCTGTATGCACGCGAGACAACAGAACCGCCATCGACGGACTGGCTCGGAGCAGAAGGCGTCGGAGCCGGAGCAGGCGTGGAGGGCTGCGGCGTCGGAGCAGGTGCCGGCGTAGGAGCCGGAGTGTTGCCGCCCTGGTTGTTGTTATTGCTGGTCTGGCCACCGTTGTTGGTGTTCTCGGTCGTACCGGCAGTCTCGTTGCTCACCGTGGCTTTCTCGGCGGTGCTGGCGTTGATGCCGGCCTGCAGCGCGGCGTTGGCTTCGGCCTCGGTGGCTAGTTCGGCCTGCAGCTGTGAATCCAGAGAGTTTACGACGTTCTGGGCTTCAGCCTGCTGGGCGTTAAGCTCGTCGACCTTCTTTTGCGTGGCGGCGACGTTCTTTTCCTGCTCGGACTGCTTATCGGTGAGCTGCTGCTTAAGTTCCTTGACCTCTTGAATGGTCTGAGCTTGCTTATCAGAAACTTTGCCGTAGTAGAACAGACGATTGAGCATATCGCTCAGGTCATCGACACCCGTCAGAACCTGAAGTAGGCTCAGACCGCCGGTTTTGTACTCACCGGCGACATAGGTCGAGAGCTTGGCCTGACCATCGGCGATCTCCTGCTGCTTTTGCGTGATCTCGCCGGCAGTCTGATCGAGCGCCTGCGTCTGCGTGGCGAGCTCATCGTAAATCTGCTGAGTTTGGGTACCGATCTGCTCGAGCTTAGTACGAGCAGCGGCAAGGTCGGATGCGGTATCGGCGTAGGCAGGAGCCGCGAGGCCCAAGCCCAAAACACAAGCGATGGTTGCCGTAGCAGCGCAGCGTGCCATGTTTTTGTGCGTGTTTGCTGTGCGCATGTAGCTTCCTTTCCAGTAACTAAGGGTAACGGCTAGTCCACCGTCACCAGGCTAAAGAGCTCCACATCGTCATTAGACGGCGTGAGCTTCTCGCGCGGGTTGAGAAACGCAAGCTCAAGGATACAACCGTAACCGACAAGCTTTGCGCCTATATCTCGCACCAGTTTACCTGTTGCCTCGACGGTTCCGCCCGTCGCGACCAAGTCGTCCAGAATCAACACGGTATCTTTAGAGCTGATAGCGTCGGCATGGATCTCAATTGAATCGGTGCCGTACTCGAGCTCGTAGCTCTGGCTTACGGTCTCACGCGGCAGCTTGCCCGGTTTACGTGCGGGAACAAAGCCAGCGCCAAGGGCTACAGCCACCGGTACGCCAACCATAAAGCCGCGAGCCTCGGGACCCACGACCTTGGTGATTCCCATGCCGGCAAAGTGCTCGGCGAGGGCATCGGTCATGGCTTTGAGCGCCTCGGGATTGCCAAAGAGCGGCGTGATGTCCTTAAAGATGACTCCGGGCTCGGGATAGTCGGGGATATCGACGATTTGAGATTCGAAGTCGTACATTGCATGACCTTTCAATGGGTTGCCGAAATTTCAGCAGCGGTTATATGCCCGCGGTGGCGGTGCCGGATTGCGAAGGGGCGACGACCTTAAGCGGCTTTACGAGAGAATCCTCGTGCGAAGCCGGCGCGGCTGTCTCTTCGTTTTTGGCCTTGGTGGACTCGGAGCGAGTGATTTCCTCATCGAGTGCATCGATGTCGGCGTCCTCGACCACGGCGTTGAGCGACTCAAAAACGCGGTTCTTGAGCAGCGCGGTGTGCACGCCCTCCGTCAGGTCGTGAAGCTTCTTAAACGCACGCTCGAGCTTGGCGTCGCGCTCGTCATCGGAGGTATCCATTCCGAGCATGCTCACGAGCACCTGCTCAAACATCGAGGACTCGCGGTTGGCGGAAGACACGTACTGACGCAGGTTGCGCGGCTCGATATGGAAGCGTGACAGCTCGGAGCAGTAGCGGATGATCGGAAAATCGCGACCATCGACGAGCTCACGATTCTGTGGACTCTTGATGATGCGAATGAGGTCGTTCTCGGCGAGCGAGCGGATAAACGAAATCTCGACGCCCAACATATCGGGAATGGTCTCGATGGGATGCAGCTTTTGTTTAGTCTCCTTGGGCTCCGTCTTGAGAGGAACATCGGACAGCAAGCCCACCTCGTAGGCGAGCGTTGACAGGTCCGTGGCGTTTTCCAAGCGCTGCTTAATCACGTTGAGCGGCATGTAGCGGGTCTTCTGCAAGTGCAGGATGACCTCCAGGCGATCAACGTCCTCCTTGGAGTACTGACGGTATCCCTTAGGCGTACGATGAGGGGTAATGAGCCCCTCATCCTCTAGAAATCTAATTTTTGAGTTCGAAAGATCGGGGTATGCGCCTCGAAGTAGGTTGACGACTTGGCCGATACTCAGATAGTTGCGTTCGGCCATGCCCTACTCACCGGTTTCGATGCGCTCCGGCGTGCTCTCGTGGTAGATGAGCGTAAACGTACCGATCTGGACGGAAGAACCGTCGTGCAGCGGGGCTGCATTGACGATGGCACCGTCGACCCAGGTGCCATTGAGCGAGCCCAAGTCCTCGATGCGAGCGCCGAGGCCCTCGCGAATAATGCGCGCGTGGCTGCGCGAAACGGTCATGTCATTGAGGAAGATGCCGTTTGCAGGATCGCGGCCGATGGTGGTCACGTCGTCCTCGAGCTCAAAGGCGGCACCAGTCTGCGGACCCTTGACGATGGACAGAACGGGGGCGGTGATGCGCACGTTGGCCATGAGGTCGGGAACGGTGACGTCGCTTGAAGGCACGCGGAATACGCAGGTAGCGTCAGCAGTCTTATCATTCTGAGGCATATTGTTAACCATGTTGTCCATGACAACCCCTAACTTATCGCGGACGTGCCGCAAATAATGAACCGTACGTAATCATACCCCAACGAATCAGTCTTCGATTTCAGGGTTCAGAAAGTCGATGTCCTCATCCTCGGGATGCGTGAGAGCCTGTTTAATGGCCGCTCCGCCCTTAATGGAGTAGATGACAGCCGTGAGCATGGAGAAGATCACGCCGCCGTACACAAAGAAGATGCCGAGGGGCACCGAGCTTCCGTTGAGGCCCGGGAAGGCCGTGAGGGTTGAAGGTAAAAGTTGCAGGCCGTCAACAACGGGGAAACCGAGCAGCATGAGCGAGAATCCGGTCATGAGCAGCGCTGTGGCAATCTTTCCGGGGAAGACGACATCGATGGGGCGACGGTGATAATGACGAACGATAAGCGTGCCGATGCCCAGATAGATGTCGCGGCCAATAATGAGCACGCAGACCCAGATGGGCAGCTCTCCGCGAACCACCAGTCCCAGTACACCGGTGAACAGCAGCGCGCGATCACAAATTGGATCCATGACCTTGCCAAGCCACGAGACCGTCTTGGTCATGCGGGCGATCTGGCCGTCCATCCAGTCGGTGGAGGCGGCAACGGCGTAGATAACGATGGCGATGACGCGGTTGTTATCCGTCACAAACAGGTACAGAAATACCAGGGTGAGGATCAGGCGCGTAAAGGTGATGAAATTGGAGATCGTAAAGATCTTATTCGACGGGTAATCGGAAGTGCCGATAAGCTCCTTTTTGATCTTCTTTTTGATGCCCACAGGACTCCCCCGCTGGTTAACGACAAAACTTTCGATACTATACCCGTTCCGGCGATGTCTATCCAGCGCAGCCATAGAGAGTCCAGACATGTGGAGGGCGCTATTAGGCGGGGGATTTCGCATTCGTGTACATCTGCCTCCAAACATGTCGAAAAATGTCGATTTTGGTGGCTAATGTACACGTTTTGATTCGGTGATTACATCGATCGGGAACGTTGTTACTTTAAGCAAAATAATCATGGTGATTAAAACAAAAAAGGTCAGGCACTAAGTGCCTGACCTGCAAACTTCTGGTCGGGACGACTGGATTCGAACCAGCGACCCCTTGACCCCCAGCGAGGTCAGAATGACCCTGACCTGTGCTTATTTTGTTAAAACACGCGCAGATAGCGCAAGTAGCGCATTTCCGCATTTGCAAATTTTACCAGCTCAGCTCGGTCTGTCCAGATAGCATATTTTCGGCTTCGAGGAGCGCGGTGCAGCCGATGATTTAATCAACGGGGGTAGGAGCCCCGAATCGTCGCCTCTCCGGGTTCCCGCAGGTGGGCCCGCCTGTTTCTAATCAACTGCGGATTTAGGAGCAGACATGCAGAACGAGAAATGCAGCAATAAAACCTTACGCGTATGCGGAGCCGGCGGCGTGAGGAAGAACAAGGGCAAATGGCAGGCTGTCGTGACGGTGGCCGACGAGATGACCGGGAAGAAGGTCCAGAGGACCAGGAACACCCGCGTGCCCTGCCTGAAGCAGAGCGCGCGGGGAAAGGCGGCGGCGATGCGCGTCCTCGCGGAATTCAGGTCGGAGGTCGAGCTGGAACTCGCCGAGGCCGAGGAGGCGAGGGCCGCTATCGGCGCCGGGCTTCCCGCCGAACAGCGGGATGACTACGCCGCGCTGCCGCTTTCCGAGGCGCTCGAGAAGTTCATCGACTTCTGCCTGGAGATGAACAGGATCACCCCGACGACCCGCGACGACTACTGTTAGCGCTACTGTAAAAACAACCAATTTCGCCATCGCACTTTAGCCGATTCCGCCAACGCAATTTCCCCAATCACGCCAACGCATTTTCACCATTTCCACCAACGCCGGGGCTTACGCTTCGACC